>JAFURS010000008.1 GCA_017471805.1 Alphaproteobacteria bacterium | reverse complement strand
TGGCCCCCCCCCAGGCGCAACAGTTGCAAAATCCGGTCGTGGCACAATCGCTGGATGGGCGGACGCTGGCAAGTGTAAAACCGGTAATAAAAACAAATGTCAAACCAATGCCAAAACCAAGCGCAGTAAAAACAACACCGGTCAAGCAGGCACCCCAGAAACCAATTGCCAAGAAACCGGCCGTCAAGATGCCAATTGCCAAGGCACCGGTCACGCAAAGGCCAAATCAAAACACCGATACACGTATTGGATTTATGATGGCGCAACGATTGGTGATTAAGCGGTCTGTTGAACTGGACCAGGCAAAATTAAAAATGTTGGCGCAACGCAGATTTCAAATCTGGTTGGCGGGTCAACAAAATCAAAAGGCTGCATAAAAAATCCCCCGTTGGGGGATTTTTATTTACGTATCTTGGCCTTATACGCCAGGACATAGGGGACAAACTTGTCACTGTGTCGCCCACCCAGCCAGGTGCGTGGAATCAAAATCGAATTTCCCATACCGGCCGCCATCTTGTCCACAGTTTCTCCGTTTTTGGCGTTGATTAGTTTTTCAAGGCAAACCGTCACACAATCCATAGTCCCAGGCAAGATAAATGTTATCGTGTCCCCTGGTCGGGTTTCATTACGCAATTCAAATGTAATGTTTTCATCCGTCACCGCTGTAATAACACCGGCGGCGTGATAATCAGACGTCGAACGGGTCGTTTCATAATTATGCGCATCGGCGGTCACCGGGCCATCAAAAAACGCCGTTGTATACCCACGTGTTTCCAGACGATTTAATTCATCCATAAATGGCGCAGGGTCAAAATCTTTGGAGTTCGCCGCATAGGCATCCAGTGCCGCACGATATGCGTGAACAACAGAACCAACATAATATTCAGAACGATTGCGCCCTTCGATTTTCAGACTGTCGGGGTGGGCAGATATAACCTCGCCCAGACGGGGCATCAGGCACAAATCACGAGAATTCATTATGTATGCACCACGTTCGTCTTCGGTTATCGGCATTTCAAGTCCGCTTTCACGTTCACGCAAAATAACGTCGTATTTCCAACGGCACAGTTGCGCACACGCACCACGATTTGCCGGACGGCCAGTTATAAAATTCGATAACAAGCAACGGCCCGAATACGACATACACATCGCACCGTGAACAAATATTTCCAGTCCTATATCAGGACATTGGTGGCGAATATTTTTAAATTCGGCGTGGGTCACCTCTCGTGCCAGGACACATAATTTTGCACCGGCATTCTGCCAGAACTTAACGGTCTGGGCCGAACAAATATTTGCCTGGGTCGATATGTGAATTGGCATTTCTGGGAAATTTTCACGCACCCACATAACAATTCCTGGGTCAGACACAATCAAGGCATCTGGCATCAGATAACGAATAGTATCCGCCACACGTGGCATATTTGCATACTCAAAATCGTGCGCAAACAGGTTAAAAGCCAAATAGACTTTTTTTCCGGCGGCGTGTGCCAGTTCTATGCCCTGTTTTACTTCGTCTGTGGTAATCTTGGCCCGTGCCCGCATAGAAAACCCAGGCAGTCCGGCATAAATCGCATCTGCGCCATACAAGATAGCGGTTCGAAAAGCATCCAGCGTCCCCGCCGGCGCCAAAAGTTCTGGTAATTTTACTTTGCTCATACGTCTATTTTGCCCCGAATAAAGATAAAAGCAAGAAAATATTCAATATGTCTGTTCCCTAATACACAACCAATAATATTGCTCGCAGATGGTAAAATTCACTAGTTAGCACGCCCAATTAAATCGGATTTTGCCACTATGTTCTGTATAATCGCCTGCAACCAAGCCCGCATACGATACACCCAGTGATATCGTATCAGACAGGTTAAAGTCCATATTTGCACCAAATGTTAATGCGGATTCACTGGCTGTTTTTACATTAAATGCAAATCGTTGGCCATTGGGAGCTGTGGCAATTCCTGTTTCATATTCAGTGCCCCCTATAACAAAATCACTGCCAATATATGCACCCCATTGGAAATCGCCATTGGTATCAGCCAAGTTAAATGTGGCGACCGCATAATTATTATCAAATTCCAGAGCCCCTGTTTGCTGGCCTATGGCGTCCATATTGCCACCCAGTTTTACATTTGTGTTGCGAAATCCAACATCAAACCCAATTAAACCGCGTTTTAACCCGACTGTGGCCTGCCAACTAGTATGTTCCGCATCCAGTTCGGAATTTATATTATGCGACAAAACCTGCCGTTTTGTGCCGACGTTATATGCCCCGTGGTCCAATATTGTATTTATGTATAAATCCCATGTTTCTATTGGGTATGCGAACTGTGCATATAGTGCCATGTTAAAATTGTTATCCAAGTCGAAATCACGGAATTCGTCGTTTGCACCGGTCTGTGAATAACCAAATGCCTGTCCGATAATTAAAGATTTTCCCAACTGGATATCTTGTCCAAATTGTGCACCATAGGTTGTTGCGGAACTTGAATCACCATTATTTATGCTGGAAAAACCACCGTTTGCCCAGCCCCCTAATTTTCCACTGTTCAGTCGCCGTGCCAAGAATCGCACATTTGAATCGGCTCTTCTTGTAATAATGTTATTAATCGTTCCGTTTGGGTCGGGTATTAGGGTTTCAATGGCACGCCTATATTCTGGCACCGTTTCTTCTAACTGCGCCAACACATGCAACCGATTGGCAATATCTTCGGCAACACTATTCTTGGCAAAGCCAATCATAT
>JAFURS010000007.1 GCA_017471805.1 Alphaproteobacteria bacterium | reverse complement strand
TATAATTTGTCGTCGCAGGGCAAGTCACCGTTATCTTTGTCGTGCCATCTGCCGCTTTCCACGTAGTGCTAACCGTGCCACTGCTAATCGTAGCACTCGCATATGTGGTGCTGTCCAATGCAATCGTAGGTGTCGCACCACCACTACAAGTGGCCGTAAAGCTACCAGATGTGGTTGGATAGGTAAGTGTGCTACTTGACGGATTTAGCGTCGTTGTGCCTGATGCTTTATCCATTGTGCAGGTATAACTGCCTGTTTTAGTCGTAAAGTTTGAGCCTGTGACCTTGTAATACACTGTCGTCGAACCAGCATTCGTCAACGTTGGAGCAGTTGAACTATATGTCCCACTACTTGACGTGCTATACGTAATGCTTGCACCACTTGATGGCACACTCACACTCACATTCGCACAGCTTTGGGCACTGCCACTATACGTCAATGTCTTTGTCGATGCAGACACCGTCATCGCCTTGGTCGCCATTGAACATGTATAACTACCTGTATATGTAGAATAACCACTTGCATCCACCTTGTAATATACTGTCGTCGAACCGGCATTCGTCAACGTTGGGGCGGTCGCACTATATGTCCCACCGCTTGACGTGCTATACGTAATACTTGCACCACTTGTCGGTGCACTTACCGTAACATTCGCACAGCTTTGTGCCGTCCCATTAGTTGTGGTTGTCCCATTATAGGTCAAAGACTTCGCCGATGCACTCACAGACATACATGTCCATGTTGCATACAATGTCACACTTGATGTTGGGGTATATGAACCCGTCGTTCCACTGGTTGCCGAACTTGATGTTGACCAACCATTAAACTTACATCCCACACGGGTTGGGGTTGGTAATGTGACGGAACCACCACTCCAACGTGCATACCAGGTCGAACCCGTTGATGTCTTGGCCGCTGTTATACCACTGCTAGTAATATAGGCGTTGGTGGTATCAACCACCGTTTCACCAATATACTGTGTCCCACCACTGTCCTTTGCAGAATAATAACCATTAAATGTATATGTTGCCGTCGCAGATGACGTAGATACCGAACCACCATTCGCATTATATGTGACCGTATATGAACGACTTGGTATCGTTATAGGATTCGCAGATGTCGTCATCGCCTTGCTACGTGCGCTATCCAAATACACATTCATACCATATACAGTATATAATGATGTTGGCGAACTGTTCGTTGTTGCACCATTGCCATTCAATGTAATTGTAAATTCACGTGGTTCACAAATCGTGCTGACCGTCGCAACGCCCGCAGAACCAACCTTTGTAAAAGTTGCTGTCGTATCAGTTCCACCATTTTTACTGTATCCTGTTGAACAGGTCACCGCACAACTAACCGTATTGTTGCTGACCGTGGGGGTCGCACTTGCCACACCCGTGCCTTTATCACACGATGCCTGTGTCCATTGTGCATACAGGGTTATGTTTGATGTTGGTGTATATGATGCACCAGCCGCACCAACCTTGGTCCCGCCAGATGCCGCAGTATACCAGCCATTAAACACATAACCTGCACGGGTTGGGGTTGCCAATGTGATGGCACCACCCGTCCACTGCGCATACCAGGTCTTATTCGTTGTATATCCCTTACCAGCAGTCAAACCGGCACTGGTAATATAACCCGTCGATGCAATGTATTGGGTCCCACCACTGGTTGCAGACCAAAATCCATTAAATGTCCGGGTTGCCGTCGCAGATGTTGGCGATACCGTGCCATTGCTAGCATTATATGTGACCGTATATGAACGACTTGGTTTCGTTATCGCATTCGCAGATGTCGTCATCGCCTTACTGCGTGCGCTATCCAAATACACATTTGTATTATATGTCGAATAAATCGACGTCGTACCATTACTGGTCGCCCCATTACCATTCAACGTAATTGTTGGTTTCACCAATGATTTACACGCATAGTATGTCACTGATGATGCCGTGCTGGTAATCGTAAATGACGTCGTTGATGCACTACAAGAACTTGTTGTTCCCCAACCACCTGTAAACGTATATCCCGTTTGCGACAAACCAGATGCACTTGGGAATGAACACGACGTGTTGTAATAACAGGTCTTACTTGCAGCAGTCGTGCCAGTCGTGCCGTTAACCGTCCCCGTTCCACCATTTTTATTCAATGTGATGGTGCGATAACAACTGGTTTGGGCCGTAGCCTTGGCTGCAGACGTCCAATTAGTAGGACAGGCATATTTTCCCATATCATTGCAATATGTATGCGACGTATCCGAACACAACGGCATTGACGTATAACCTGGGCAATAACTACCCGCAGGACAAGCAACTGCCCTCTTATAATACTTTGGTCTTGTGGTTGTATCACAGTATGTAGAACTATAACAATCGGTTAGATAATATCCTGGACTTAACTTAACTATATAACGGTCTCCCTTTTCTACACCGCTAACCATTGTCGCATAACGCCCCAAGGACTCATTATATGGCACACTGTCTTTACGCAAATCTGTCCCACCATTATTCCATTTGAGGACATAATTCGCAATACAGTTTGCTTTACTTGTGATACCCGTTTTCCAACTGGATAACGATGCAGTAATCGTTGTATTTGAAGACGTTGCATCAGGAAACGCTGTCGCTGGCCACGTTGACATCTGGGCAAAAGTATCTATGGCTGAACCTGATGCCGCTGGACAGTCGTAAATTCCACCGGTTGAACCATAATAAACCTTGGTCGATGGACAGTATTTACCCGCCGGACAGGTTGTTTGTGTCGTAGAATTTGCCGTCGCAATATATTTACCCGCCGTTGTCTGAATATAACAGGCCCCAGACGCCGCAGTATAAACCGTCGAACCACCCGCCGACGTATATCCACTGGGACACGCCGTGCAGGTATAATACGAACCGCTTTTTACACGATAATACCCCGCACTACACGATGTATAGTTCTTGGTCGTGGGACAGGTATAGCCCGCAGCGAACAAATTTGTGCTAAAAAATAAAACCGATAAAAGGGCGCAAAAACGCAGAAATCTAGACATTCTTCTCACTTCTTTTTCTCTATTCCCCATTATCTTAGAAAATCCGGCATTTTAAGACAAGCAAAAAATACCCAAAAAAAGTTAAATTTTTTCTTTGACATAAATTCCTATTTTTCAGAATTTGTTTTACTTCAAATTTGGTTGAAAAAATTTTTTATTAGTGCTAGTCTATCACTTTGCAAGACGAACTGGATATGGCTGGCAACCCTGCCAGAGGAAAGTCCGGACTGCAAGGGACAGCGCACTGGCTAATATACCAGGCGGGGCGACCCGACGATTAGAGCAACAGTGACGAAACGATTAAGTTCGAGTGAAACGGGCAATCTCTGCGTGCAGCAACTTCAAATAGGCCCCCAATGTTCGTCCCTGACGGGGGCGGGTAGAAGGCTTGACATATACAGTAATGTAATATGCAGATTAATCATATCCACTGCCGTCATTTGGTATGCGACCCATACGAGATCACGGCTGAACAGAATCCGGCTTATACGTTTATCTTGCGCCACGCACCCACGGGTGCGTGTTTTTTTACCCCTCGTGCTAACTATTGGGGCAGGGGGGGGACACGCAATGCCAGGCTGGTTATTTTAATACACCACCACTATCTCTGATTCAATTTAGATAACATTTCTGAAAACAAAAGATTTACACGGCCCAACGCCGCACCACGCCAGCGTTCATCAGACGGATACCAACTTTCCGTTAGATTCGCACGTGTTTCTGGATTTATCTGCCCACCGTTCAACAGGTTATATCGGGCGTCCCCCATATCCATACGCTTGTAAACAGGGGACATTATTGGAAATTCACCAGTGCCGATTTCAAAATCAGCCGTATATACCGGAATATCCTTGGTGCCATAGCGCACTTCCAATGCATCAACCAAGTCCCCCAACAAACTGGGGCCATCTTTTGCATTTTCATCTGGAACAATTTGGGTCCCAGGCAACATTTCTTTGAAAAACCTTGTATTTTTATGATTTGACGGATGCGACACCAACAACTGAGATGTCACACACCCACGCTTTCTGTCAAACCGCCCCAGCCCCGTATGTAATCCAATTGAAACCAAAGACTTTGCACCATCACGCATTACATTGTCATAAATAGACATTGTCATTTTATTTTCAGTCATCGGCGCTACACCACCATAAAACAGCCCATATGGATGAACATACTGACCATAACTGATTGCCGCCCAGACACCATCTTTCAAATGCTTTGCACGAAAATCCTTGATTGCATTTTTCTTGATAATCTTATCCGGTCTGGACAACAACAAATCGTGCGCCAATTCATACCGTGGGTTCTGGGGCAGGGCGTCAGGCTTTGAAAAATCGACCCCAAAATTACGATTTAAATCAACCAGGCCACCATTTTTCTGATCGACTACTTCCCGCATACGATTTTGCATCCCCCAACCATTTATAACGTGAATCAAGACAATTGTATATTTTTCCAAAAACCGTTGCGACAATCCCGCCGCATACCTGTCCAAGAACATATTTTGTGCAGCACTGCCAAAGAAACCTTCGATTCCGTGGACCCCAGAATTTATTACAACCTTATGCGGTCCATTTCCAATCGTCACATATGGAATATCATATAAATGATTATCTGCCACGCACCACTGCAAACGACCACGTCCCACTGCATTTTTTATGAACTTTTCGGTCGCTTGATACCAATTTTCCGAATAATAATCACTCGTATTCATATCATTGCCTTTGGTTATTCTCTCTCCCCGCAGGCCCATAAATCCTACATAACTTTACCCTGTGTTGGATAAAAAGTTAACTGAATTTTTTCCCACTTAGAATATTCTTTTTCTGGCAACATTCTAAACGGCTGACATACATCTATTGCGGTCCGAATTGTATCCAAGACATACGCAAATGCCGGATCATTTTCGGCACGGGCCGCCCCTTCGAACCAGACATCACGCACAGTCCCATTTTTCCGCATCGTCAAATGTGCAACCGCCCGAATATCTGCAATATCTGGCCGTTTGTTATCTATGACCCAACAACGTGTCATCGCAACACGCAACGCATCAACCACAGAAACCGTTAACGTCCGGTCCAGCGACAAAACCTCACGATTGACACGCACGACTTTTTTCTTTTTTGGTGCCGCCGGTGCCGGCTCTACTGGCTTAGATTCTTTTTTTTCTGGCTCAGCCTTTTTCTCAGGCTCTTTTTTTTCTTCTTCAACCACGGGTTCCGGCTCTGGTTCCGGCTGTTTTTCTTCGACCAAGGTCGGCGTTTCTATTTCAATTTCTTCTGGTTCTTCTTTATCTATTTGCGGTTCAACCGGTTCCGGTTTAGCAACCGGGGCAGGGGTTGCCTCTTCTTCTTTTTGTGGCTGAACATCCCCGACATTATACAGTTTTGTTTCATCCCCCGACACGACAACATCGTTCAAATCTATTTCAACTATTTGTATTCTATCGGGTGCAACCAGACGGGCACGATTCACGACCACTGCAAACGAAGTAATCATAATCGCCACCAATGCCAAATGTCCCCCAATTGACATTAACAAATTTTCTGATGAAAATTGTCGCCACCATTTACTCATTCGTGCATTACTCCGGCTGGGTTCTTAATCCAACCTTTTGGAAACCGACATCCTTCAAACTGCCCATCATTGCCATAACTGCACCATAGTCTGCATTTGTATCGCCACTTATCATAATCGTCAGATTAGGATTTTCGCCACGCATTGCGATTGCACGCTTTACAACTTCTTCACGTGGCAATTGCGTTTCACTTAAAAAATAGCGACCATTTGCATCGACGCTGATTTGAATTGCGTGATCATTACCCGTCATCGCAGACGCCCCCGCACGTGGCAATTCCAAATCTATTCCAGTTGTCATCATTGGTGTCGTCACCATAAACACAGCCAACAACACCGTCATAACGTCAATCATCGGGGTTAATTGTATTCCCGCATCAGACTGTCTGCGACGCACACGAGCCATCTTTTCTATTCCTTATTTCTTAGATTTGATTTCTTTACGATTATCATCCAGACGGTCATATAAATCATCTGCTTTCTTTGCAAAATATTGGTGTGCAATTGCCGCCGGCACCGCTGCAATCAACCCCAATGCCGTCGTCCCCAATGCCACCGCCAACCCCGGGGCAATAACACCGATACTAACCGACTGATTAACACCAATCGACGCAAATGAATCCATAACCCCCCAGACCGTTCCGAACAAACCAATAAATGGCGATATATAGGCAACCATTGCCAAGAACCACAGATTTTTATCAAATGGTCGCAGCAGTCTGTCAACAACCAAATCCAAATTATCTGTTGCCTTAATTCTTATTGGATTTCTTTTAACCATACGCCACAGCCGAATTTTTTCAACAATAACCGCCCACGACAAAACACTAAAAATCACCAAGACAACCGAAACAAAAACTGTCATAATGTCGCCAGTGAACAAACTTAACAAAGAAAAATTATTTTCCATCTCTCTCGTTCCTTTCTTTTTTTACACCAACCCTACAATAAATTCTTCTGGGATGCGTTTTGGGCGCATATCCGCCCCCAGATACGCAACTTTAAGGTTTATTATAGCATAAATTTCCCCATCTTTCACGAACTTTTGTTCTATTTTCACGATCGCCGCCCCAACATCTATCATTTGCGTTTCAACGACAAACTCGTCTGCGGCCCGCAACGGCTGAATATATTTGATACCCAGTTCCCTTATAACGAACCCAACATCATCACCAACAACCACACGCCCCCGCAACCAATTCATACGGGCCCGTTCTGCAATTTCCAGATAACGTGCGTGATACACAATACCTTCGGCATCGGTATCTGCATATGCGATTGTAAATGGGAAAATATGAGTTTTCATCTTGCCGCCTACTTCTCTAGCCCCAGATGTTTATATCCCGCCTCGGTAATAATACGGCCACGTGGGGTGCGCTGAACAAACCCCAACTGCATTAAATATGGCTCAATCACGTCTTCGATTGTATCAGACGGTTCCGATAACGCCGCCGCCAGATTTTCAATTCCAACCGGACCACCGGCATAGAATTTTATAATCATATTCATATATTCACGGTCAATCTCGTCCAAACCAGATTCATCTATATGCAATTGAAACAAGGTAGTTTTGATTGTATCTGCGGTAATTTGTTCCCGGTTTAGTGCCGCTGCAAAATCCCTGGCCCGCTTTAACAATCGATTTGCGATACGTGGGGTTCCACGTGCCGAACGTGCCAACATCAAGGCCCCATCTGCATCTATTGGCGTCCCCAGAATATTTGCACTTCGCATAATAATTTTCGCCAAATCTTCGGGGCTATAAAATGTCAACCGCAAATCTATACCAAATCTATCCCGCAACGGATTAGACAACAACCCCGTCCGGGTTGTCGCCCCCACCAACGTGAACGGCGGCAGGTCAATCCGCACACTTTTTGCGCTTGGCCCTTCGCCCAGCATAATATCCAACTTGAAATCTTCCATTGCCGAATACAAAACTTCTTCGATTGCAGTCGGCAGACGATGAATTTCATCTATGAACAAAACATCCATCGGTTCCAAGGCTGTTAAAATTGCCGCCAAATCCCCTTGCTTGGTCAACATTGGCGCAGACGTTGCCCGAAAATTTGTTCCCAATTCATTTGCGACAATATGTGCCAATGTGGTTTTACCCAGCCCTGGGGGACCATACAGCAACACGTGATCCATTGCCTCGCCACGATTTTTCGCCCCCGAAACGAACACAGACAGATTTTGTTTCAAACTATCGTGTCCGATAAAGTCCGCCAACGTCCGTGGACGAATCGTCGCCGCCATATCATCTGGAATATTTGCATCTAAAAATCGTTCTTTGCTCTGCATTTTTACAACAACTTATCTTCTTCGTTTTCACGTCCCACATAGGCTTTCAAGTCATTATACATTTGACGTAAATCAGCCGGCTGACTATACATTGCATCCGCCGCCTTGACACGAATAGTTTCCAAATCTATCTGGGCCTGTTTTTTCAAGACCTGGGTCAAATGAGTTGCGAACACACGTGCATCATCAGGTTCTGCCGCCCCTTGCAACAGCAATCCACGATTTGGCCGTGGCGACAAAAATGCAAAGTCAGAAACTGATGGGTCTGGGGACACCAATGCGAACCCAGATACTTCTGGCCGGCGCATCATTGCCTGCAACACATACCAGGCCCCCAACTGATGTCCTGCCAACCAGATTTTTTCACTATCTTCATTATGATTTTGAATCCAGTCAATAACGGTTGCAATATCCAGCATATTTTCAGCAGTTGTTCCAATAACACCTTCGGAATCACCGACACCACGATAATTAAATCGCACGACCGAAAATCCAATATCCATAAACGCCCTGAACATTGCATAAGAAACCCGGTCATTCATATGAAACTTCTGTCGTGGATTTCCCGACAGCACCACCGCCAACGGTGCCGACGGCTGTGCAGACTTATGATACACTGCGTGTAATTTACCGGATTCGCCGGTTATTATAATATCGACCATATATTCCACCTTTCTATTTAATTCGCATTTAACTTAGAACAAACCGCAAACAATTTTCAATAAAAAATTTTCACTTTACACAATTAACTAAAATGTTCTAATATTTACCCGAGAGAACCAAAGGCTTTATAAATGTCAAAGAACCTTTTACTGGCTATTTTAACTGTATTCTGTGGATTTTCTGCGGTTGCGGCCGAACAAGAAATCGTTGAAGAATTTCAAACAATCTACACTGAAACACCTGTTCAGTCATATTATGCATACCCAGACGACCCAAATTTCATACCTGAAAATGAATTTATGGAACGCACCGACAGTCTTGATTACGACCAGAACATCATCGACGCCCGCAAGGCTGAATCTGCCGCCCATCCTGGGGTAATGTTTGCGGACAAACCGATGGTCATCTGCCGTAATTTTGGATGCACCCGTCTAAACGACCGGATTACACGTTCATTTTTATTTAACAGTTTAGCAAATATGTTTATGATGAACGCCCACTCACGTGTTTATATTTGTGAAGCCGACCCATTTTCACGTGACTGTCTGCAATCTGGGATTTCATTTCCTGTTCGCAGTGGCATTGCCAACGCAATGGTCAAAATCCCCAAGGCCACAATTTCCCAGGTCAGCGTATCAACAGGCCTGTCCAAGGCAACGGTTGGTATGACATACGAATTCTTGGTAAATGGCATTGACCGTGTATGCGAGCCAACCGTTATGGACCTGATGGTCCCTGTCAATTCCGAAGCCGTCTTGTCCAACCGTGAATTTGCGTGCAATATGACCAGCGACGGCATCAGCAGTGTATCCCTGATTGTCAGCCTTGATTACATCGATCTTGATTATGGTATTCTTGGCGGCTATTATTCCCTTGGGATGCAAGGGCCCACAACTGGCGGTGGCACAGGCTATGCCTTGTTCAAGACAGAATTTGCAACAAACAGCCTGCAATATCGTGCCACATCATACGAAGAAGATATGATGGGCCCAAACAACGCAATGCGGACAATTCAACCTGGCGAATACGCAGTTGAACCATTAAAAAAATAATTCGTCATTCATCACCCGTTTTCACGGGTCCCGAATGACGGGCAACGGATGAGCATATATGAACAAAACAGTCCTTATTATTGACGACGACGACATCCTGCGCAAGGCCCTGGCACACGGCCTACGCAACGCCGGTTTTTATGTTTTAACGGCATCATCTGCCGAAAACGCAACCGACATTTTATCACGAATTTCTGTTGATGCACTGGTCCTGGACAGAATGATGACAGGCATTGACGGACTGACTTTTTTGCAAAATCTGCGTCAATCTGGCAACACAACACCAACAATTATGCTAACGGCCTTGACTGGTCCTGAAAACGCAATTGCTGGTTTAATGGGCGGCGCAAATGATTATCTGGCAAAACCATTTCAAATCCAGGAACTAATTCTGCGCTTAAAAAACATCATCAGACCCAGCGCCACAATATCGGACAAAATGCCATCAGGGCTGATATATAATGACGATGAATTTTTCATATCGAACGGGAAATCTACCCCGAAACTAATATCGTTGTCGGGCGAAGAAAAGAAATTATTGAAATTACTAACAACCCCAACCGGCAACATTGCGCCTGCATCACCAATGGTCGCAAAACGCTTGCGCAATAAATTAAATTTAGTATTATCAGATTTGGACATAATAACAATTCGGGGGCAGGGCTATAAACTTATCGACCGTTCTGCCACGACACAAAATAATGGTGACCGCTAATGAGATTAACACCACGCAGTTTTTTATGGCGCACAATTTTAATGATTTTAATTCCCCTGGTCATTGCCCAGGTAATTGTTGCAAATGCCTTTTTTGGCAATCACTGGTCCCGTGTTCACGACACGCTTGCCCGCACACTTGCCGGTGAAATTGCCACGATGACAAAATTCATTGACGATGGCGACACCGACGCTGTGCAAAAAATGGCAAACGACATTGGAATCAACGTCACATTTCACGAAAAGTTAAACCGTCCAAAACACGATGACAACCACGCCCACGAAACAGGCCGCCTTGCATCTGAACTGTCCAAGCGGTTAAACCGTCGTGCAAAAATCTATATGGACCGTGACAAACGTCTGGTTTACATCGACGTTCCGACCCGCACCAACCAGATTGCAACATTTGGCACATCATTGTACAGAATTTATTCGACCAGCACCGAAGTATTTATCATTTGGTTGATTGGTTCTATTTTAATTGTATCCATACTGATTGCGCCATTTATCATAATGCACACCCGCAGTATCCGTCGCATTGCCCGTGCGGCCAGTCGTTTTGGACGTGGGCTTGATGCACCTGGCTTTGTCCCAACTGGTTCCAAAGAAATACGGGAAGCTGCCACCTCTATGATAACGATGAAGGAACGACTTGACCGATATAATCGCACCCGCACCGATATGTTAAATGCGGTCAGCCACGACTTAAAAGCGCCATTAACCCGTATGCGCTTGGCGGTTGAAACCCAAACTGCGACACCAAACGATATGTTGCGTGACATTGACCGAATGACAGAAATGGTTAACGGCTATCTGGCATTTGCCCGTGGCGAAACACCTGAAATTGAACAGGCGACCGAATTACCCCCGATGCTGACACGCATTGCCCGTGATGCCGCCCAGGACAAGAAAATCATCACAGATTTTCCAGACACACCAACCCAATTCTATGCCCGTCCGATGGCATTGGCACGTGCATTCAGTAATATAATTGAAAATGCCGCACGTTATGCCACGTCCAAGATAAAAATAACCGAACACGATTTAACCGACACCGTTGAAATCATTATCGAAGACGACGGTCCCGGCATCCCAGACGACCGCAAACACGACGCATTGCGCCCATTTGTCCGCCTGGACGATGCACGTGGCACAGACACCGGCGGAACAGGACTGGGGCTGTCTATTGCCCAAACCGCTATTGAAAACCACGGTGGTCAAATGTTCCTTGAAAACAGTGACCTGGGCGGCCTGCGTGTCCGAATTGTATTACCGATTTAATACCAAAACGCCCAAACGGGCGTTTTACTTTACCAAAAACCATACGGTATTATTATACCGCAACGATTTTTCTTGACATTTCCGGGGGATTCCGTCATAATACGCACGCTAAAAACAATAAACAAACAAGGAAACTAAAAATGGCAGCGACAAAATCGTTAAAAAAGTGCGAATTAGATGCCAAATGGTATTTAATTGACGCAACTGATTGCACACTGGGTCGTTTGGCGGCATATACTGCGAACATCCTGCGTGGCAAGCATAAGCCAACTTGGACACCAAATATGGACTGTGGTGACCACGTTATCATCATCAACGCAGACAAGGTTGCATTGTCTGGCCACAAGGCTGACAAAGACCGTTTCTTCTGGCACTCATTATGGACTGGTTCATTAAAGTCCCGCACATTGGGCCAGATGCGTTCTGAAAAGCCAGAAAAATTGGTATTCAATGCTGTAAAACGTATGATGGGTCGTCGCACAGCGGTTGCATTGGCGAACCAGCGTTTAACAAAACTGCACGTTTATGCAGGTTCTGAACACAAACACGAAGCGCAAAAACCAGTTATTATTGACTTTGCGTCTTTGAACCGTAAAAACAAAAGGGGCGAATAATGGCAGAAGCAAAGAAAACCGCAGCAAAGACAGTAAAAAAGACTGCGACAGTTAAAAAAACTGCTGCCAAAAAGGCACCAGTTGTTGCACCAAAATTAAACGACGCAACATATGCAACCGGCAAACGTAAAGATTCTGTTGCACGTGTATATTTGATGCCAGGCAAGGGCAACATCATCGTTAACGGCAAACCTGCGGCTGAATATTTCCGTCGTGCTGTATTACAGATGATTATTGCACAACCATTTGGTATTACAAAACGTGAAACATCATACGACATTGTTTCAATGGTCGAAGGTGGTGGTTTATCTGGCCAGGCTGGTGCTGTAAAACACGGTATCTCCAAGGCATTGGAAAAGATTGAACCAGAATTACGTGCGGCGTTAAAGTCTGCTGGCTTCTTGACCCGTGACAGCCGTGTTGTTGAACGTAAACACTACGGTTACCGCAAGGCACGTCGTTCTACTCAGTTCAGCAAACGTTAATTTGCAGAACAAAAAACAAAAATCCCGCATCTGCGGGATTTTTTATTATTGCTTTCATATAAAAACATTGTATAATCACACGGCAATTCTACTATTAACAGGGGAAACAAATGTTCAAAAAAGAAAAAATAAAAGATTTACATTATTCCGTTAGTGGCCTGATTTCTGCAAATGACTTGCAGGCAGCGGCCGACGAAATTTTATTAGAATACGGTAAAAAGGTTAAAATGCCTGGTTTCCGCACGGGCAAGGTCCCATTATCTATCCTGCGTCAAAAATACAATGCGTCTGCATACGGCGAAGCAATCGACAAACTGATGAACAGCGATTTGAACAACTATATCGCCGATAAAAAAATCCGTTTGGCTGGCGCCCCCAAGGCTGATTTAGCCGGTTGGGAAATTGGCAAAGACGCTGAATATTCACTGGAATTTGACATTTTGCCAACATTACCTGAAATTGACTTGGAAAAAATCACAGTCACCAAAAAGGTTGCCGAACTGGACGAAGCCGAGGTTGACACCGCCCTGGAAAACATTCGTAAATCACGCAGCACTGCCGAAAAACAAGACGACAAATACCAGGCCGCCAACGGCGACGTTGCTGTAATTGACTTTACTGGTTTTGTTGGCGACGAAGCTTTCGAAGGTGGCGCAGCGAAAAAGCATCACCTGATTTTAGGTTCTGGCGCATTTATCCCAGGTTTCGAAGATCAAATCATTGGCCATAAAATCGGCGATAAATTTGATGTAAATGTAAAATTCCCTGATGATTATCACGCAGAGAATCTGGCGGGTCAGGATGCACGCTTTGCTGTTGAAATCCACGAAATTCGCAAACACATCTTGCCTGAATTAAACGATGATTTAGCAAAACAAGTTGGCCAGGAATCACTGGACGCATTAAAAGACCACATCCGCAACATCTTGAACGAACAATACAACGATGCTGCACAACGTGAAATGCGCAACGAATTACTGGATGCATTGGCTGACAAAGTTAAATTAGATTTACCAGAAACATTGGTTGACCAAGAATACGATATGGCAAAATCTGAATTTGACCGCAATCATTCACATTGCCACGATGAAAAATGCGACCACAAATGGGACGAAAAAAGCGAACGCAAGGACGCAGAACGTCGTGTGAAATTGGGGCTGATTTTGGCCGAATGGGGAACCCAGAACCAGGTCGAAGTATCACGTGACGACCTGCAACAGGCAATCTGGGCCGAAGCTGCACGCTATCCAGATCCAAAACAGTTATTTGAATTCTATAACAAGAATCAAAACGCCCTGGCAATGTTGCGTGGTATGTTATTCGAACGCAAGGCCCTGGATGCAATGTTAACACACGTCAAGACCAAAGAAAAAAAGGTCAAAGCCGACGATTTATTCAAACAGGCATCC
>JAFURS010000006.1 GCA_017471805.1 Alphaproteobacteria bacterium | reverse complement strand
GATATGGACAGTGCCGTCCACGCAGTGTACTAATGATACATAAGTGGACGGCACCGTTCGTAGATGAATTATTATAATTTATTTTAGTTCAGGGGGGCGCCCCAGTGCTGCTGAATACTACGCTCTACATCCATTGGGCTGACCAAGACCTGCGGCGTCAAGATAACAACCAAAACCTCACGACTGGCGGATGTTTCATGTGACCCCGACAGCGCCATAAAGTCCGGATCGCCCAGGCCATAACGGGTATCTGAACCTTTTTGTTTTTCAAATCCAGACACAACCAACATCTGCCCCGATTCCATAATAACTTCCTGCATAAAACTACGTTCTTCAACTTCTGGCAATTGCAATGTCACTTCGCCGATTGTTTGTGTTGACATACGCAACAGTTCACGCACCGACATACGGAACAACAACAATATCTTGCCATTTTCCAAAACATTTGGCAGCAATTGCATCGTAAATCCTGTTTCTAAATCATCCTGATCAACTGTGCTTGATTCAACTGTTGTAAAGTTTCTGGATTCAAAACGTTTGATATAACCTGTGGTTCGTGTATTGCTGACCGGGGCAACACGATTTGAACGTGTCGTCACCCCAACATTTGTCACCAACGACACCTTGCCCTGCTTTGCCAGTGCCTCAATCAAGGCATTACTGCCGGCGGCCCCCGCCAATGAACCATTCATAATCTGGTCATTTGTATATGCACCGTCAACTGTTGTTGACCCCTCCAGATGGGTTGCCCCCGTCAATGCAGATACTGCATTCGACAACACGGCAATATTCATCGAGCTGGCCTCGGTCGATGCCAAGTTATTTTTTGGATTTGCCACGATATTCAATCCCGAAGTCGAGTTAATCGCCGCCGCCAAATTCAGACCAAATGCCGAATCATTTGAAATCGTCACTTGTAAAACCTTAACATCGATTGTGATTAACTGACTTAACCGTTTATTTTGACGTTCAATATATTCCCCAACACGGGCCAATATTGACGGTGATGCTGTCACAGTTATTGTGCCTAAACTGCGTGAAACGGTAAAGTCTGCATTATCCGCCTTGCCAATAATTGACGCAATTGCACTTTCGACTTCGTCCCACTCTTTTAATGTTGATTCTAATGAAACTTCATTTGAATTATCCGTTGACACAGACGTCTGATATGCAACCTCGGTCCCCAGTGCATACAATGTAAATGTCTGGGTTTCTGTTTCATAGAACACAATTGAATTTTTATCATAATACCACAACAAATCTAAATCCGTTGCCACCTGACTAAGCAACCCTGACAACTTACCCGTATATGCGATATTAACCTGTTTTTTCAGTTTATCTGCCGACACCTGGCCGTCTATTTTCACAGGAATACCTGTAATTGAATAAATATCATTTGCCAAGACCTGCAAAGATACCGGTTCATCTAATAATATAGTCACCCCAGTATCTGTTTCAAATTTCGACGGCAAATTATTACGATGTTCCAACACCATCGACTTGTTTCCCAACCAGACCCCTTCGGACATAGAAACCGTATCCCCACTTGCGACCTTGGCACGTGGATTTTTCGCCATTTCAAACGCATCATATGCGTTAATAAAATCTTGGTCCACAGATGCCGCCACCTTGGCCGATTCTTTTTTGGCACAGCCTGTAATCGTTGCCAAGACTAAACTGCCCAAAATCAAAAGTTTAAATGGAACTTTCATAATTATTTTCTCCTACGACATCTTGTTTTCCAGAAATTTATTCTTCTGTGGTTGAAATCACCAACACTCTATTACCTTTATAAAACTTTGCATATGGGATTGGTGTCGCCCGTCCAAAGTTGCGCACCAACGCAGACGCCACATCAACAAACCGTCCCTTGAATACCGCACTTGCCTCTATCGGGTATTCACGTGATGTCGTCCATACCAAATCCCAACCTTCTTTGTCACACCACGACTGTAAAACTTCACGCAGTGTCTGACCATTTGCAACAACCCACGAACGCACCTGGTCGGTCAAATTCACTGGTGCCTCTGCATCGGCTGATGTATCAACTGCGATTTCTGTTTCTTCGTCGATTACAACCGTTCCGTCTGTTGTATTTGATATACGCATACCATCGGCGGTCACCCCTTCGACTTTCATACCATTGCGCACCGCAAACGCTTCATACCCATCTGCGTATTTGCCACAGTTCTTGCGACTACTTCTTGAAACCGCCAGAACATTACCACCGTCATCTTCTAAAACTTCACGATGCAACAACGGCATCTCAGACCCGCCATCACATTCATCATCAAACCCAACTGGAATTTGTGTCCCGTGCAGCATATTTGCCCCACCTGACCAACCTGCAAATTCGCCACGTGCCCCCAGATTGAAATTATTTTCAACAACCAGATCCGCCCCAACTTTTGACACAATACGAATATTATCTTGTTGTTTTGTTTTTGAACACAATGCCCCCTCACAAGCAACTTCTACGTCTGCATCCGACCCCGCCAACGGCCACGCAGGCACTTCACGCACCACCTGTTCTTCTTCGACCGTCGTCACATCGACCTGTTCATCAACATAACGGTCCTGTTCATAAAAGACCTCTGACGTGACGATTTGTGGACCATACTCAGCGGCAAAGCAGTATCCAGCCGCCGTTGCAAACATTGCGACAATTAAAATTTTGCGGAACATAAACTCTTCCTTTCCTAATATAATTCCTTCTATTTAATAAGTATTATAACAATTTGACCGAATCTGTGCAAGACTTAAAACACACATCGAAACAATCAAAAAAACCAGACATATAAATTCGAACGAATCGAAAAAATTATGTTATACTGTCCCCTGAACAACACACAACACATCAGGGGGTATTTTAATGGAAAACGCCATTATTTTCGGGGCATTAAGTTTAATAATCGTCGCAATTTGCATTATTGGTTTTTATATTCATCGTATTCTTAGCCTGATTGGCAACATAAACAAAACCACCGACCACCAATTTGACCTGTTGGTAAAAATCCAATCCGTCCTGAAAACCAAGTCTGCAACAAACGCCGTTGCCGAACACGCCGAAATGATATACCAAGACCTGTTGCAAAATCTGATTCCGATTATGGCTGCAATTGACATAATGCCCCGCAACACCCCGGAACACCCACTGTGGCGTGCATTGGGTGGCATAATGGACGAATACGCAAAAAATCCATTTGCCCTGGAAAAACTGCGCCGTGCAATAAAACTAGACTCCGAAGTTTCCCGCAACATTGACAACTACATTCGTCGTGCAGACGACTTTTTACACCATTTGACAAACAACGAACCTGATGGTTTACTATCCAACACATTTACAGACGGCCTGTTGGGACAATCTCTAACATTTTTTGCCCAGGCAAAACAACTGGCCGCACAAAGCAGTTAATACTAAGGACCCGGATGGCAAAACTGTGCGAAAATCTTATCAAGACCATATCCACAACCAGGAACGAACCATCTTGGCTGTTAAAATGGCGACTTGATGCATACAAAACCTGGAAAAAATTATCAGAACCGCACTGGGGCGATGTTGATTACAAACCAATCGACTATGACGCATTAAATTATTACAACGAACCCACCCCTGTTGACAATTCTGACTTGGCGGCGGTCTACGATAAAATGGGCCTACCCGAAAGCGAAAAACAAGCCCTGCTTGGTATGGCAACCGACACCGTCATCGACAGTCGTTCTGTCCACACGTCATACCAAACTGAATTAAAGAAACACGGAATTATATTCCTACCATTTTCCGATGCGGTTCAACAATACCCCGATTTAGTAAAAAAATATCTGGGGACGGTCGTTTCATCAAGTGATAACTTTTTTGCTGCACTAAATGCCGCCGTATTTTCAGACGGCACATTTGTCTATATTCCACCAAACACCAAGTGTCCAATTGACCTGGCCAGTTATTTTAGAATCGAAACTGCAAAAATCGGTCAATTTGAACGCACCTTGATTATTGCCGACACCGGTTCCGAATTATCTTATATGGAGGGTTGCAGCGCCCCCCGTCGTCCCAATCACCAACTGCACAGCGGTGTTGTTGAAATTGTTGTTTTGGATAATGCGACGGTAAAATACGCAACTGTGCAAAATTGGTTTACCGGCGACTTTGACGGGGAAAAAAATACCGGTGGCATATTAAACTTTGTCACCAAACGTGGCATATGCCATAACAACGCAAAATTATTATGGACCCAGATGGAGGTTGGCAGCACCCTAACCTGGAAATACCCATCAACGATTTTGCACGGAAACAATGCGTATAGCGACTTTTATTCACTATCTATAACCCGTGGTACCCAGATGGCTGACACTGGCACAAAAATGATACACATTGGCGACAACAGCACATCAAACATCGTGTCATACGGCGTCGCAACAGATGTATCCACCCAAACATTTCGCAGTCTGGTTTCATTCACTGGCAACAACTGCACAAACGCATCAAAATGCGACAGTCGCCTGCTAACCCACACTGCAACGGCAAACACCCTGCCCCGCATAATACATATTGGTCACAACAACAACCAATCCCACGAAGCAACAACCGGCACCATTGACGCCGCCACATTAACATATCTAAATTCTGCCGGCATTGACACAGACACCGCTATTGCCCTAATCATTGGCGCATCTGCAACACCAATTTTATCACGCCTGCCGATGGAATTTTTGGTTGAATCCAAACAACTGATTCAAATGGCATTATCAAAGGATTAAACAATGCTTGAAATAAAAAATCTGACCGTCCAACTTGGCGAACAACAATTATTAACCGATATAAATCTGCACGTCGAAACTGGCGCACGTCATCTGCTTTGTGGTCACAACGGTTCTGGCAAATCCACATTGGCAAAAACAATTGCCGGCACCCCAGAATACAAAATAACATCGGGTCAAATAATATTTAATGGCACCGACATAACAAATGAAAACACAACAACACGTGCGCTGATGGGGATATTTCTTGGCGCACAACACGTGCCTGAAATCCCAGGGCTAACAATACTCAGTTTTCTAAAACACTCGCTAATTGCACACACACATTTTCAGACTGGCCACGACCTGTCTATGGGCGATTTTTTACAACAACTAAATACCGCCCGTGAACAATTAAACATCCCCCAACAATGGATGAATCGCAGTATAAACGTTGGTTTTTCTGGTGGCGAGCGCAAGCGGATAATGCTACTGCAACTATTGTTAACCCAACCAAAACTTGCGATTTTGGACGAACCAGATTCTGGCGCAGATACCGAAACACAAAAACTGATTGCCGACACAATCCACAAAATGCCCGACACGACATTTTTGTTTGTTTCGCACCAACCTGCTTTCTTGAACCTTGTGCACCCAACACATACAACAACTTTATCTGGGGGCAAAATTATGATAGAATAATTAAAACAACACTGGGGGAAACAAATGGCAAACGAACAACGCACAAATTTATCAACCTGGACACTTTGGTCACCTATTAAATTTGCGCTTATCACATTTGGCATAATGATAATTGGCGCAATTATACTTAGTATTATGTACAGTTGGGCCCAAATTCCCGTTGATAACTTCTATACACCACTGCTGCTGACCCTGTTTGCATCCATAGTTGCCGGCGCAATTATACAAATTCGCACCGCCCCACGGTCCAGCCTGAACCGCCCCACATTTATTACAATACAAAACACCCAGACAATTATTCTGTCGGCATTATTTTTATTATCTTCATACCTGATTCTTTTGTATAACCAAGAAATAATGCTAAACTTGCTACTAATGGAAACACATTTTTCCAGCACATTTTTATTAACACTCAGCACTTGCGCACTGTTTTATCTGTATTTAATCGGTCTGTTTATTTCAAACTTTTATGCCAAGTTTTCACGCATACGCACGTTTAACATCCCGACTTGGAAAATCATACTTTCGATTCCATTTGGTTTTTCGGCCCTGTGGACACCCGGCTATATCCTTGACCACAAATCCGCAAAAACTAAATCAAATTCAAACATCACAAACTGGATAATATCCAAGCCTGCAAACACAATTGCAACATATATTGCGATAATACTAGTTTCTGGATTTTTCTTTGGTTTTAATTCTGTTTTATTAACCTATGCCCTTGCACTAATATTTGGTATATGGACAATCCAGGTTGGCCCCCAGAAATTTATTAAAACAATGTCCGGCAAATATTCAACCGCCGCCGTTGTGTTTAACATCACACTGCTGCTAATAATATTATGTTTCAAGGCACTGGTTCCACCAACCACCCAGGCGGTCCAGATAAACATATCTGACACCCTCACACCGACACAAATAACGAACCAATAAATCGCCCTATACGCACGTTTTATTGGGACACAAAAGAAAGGATAGACTATGCACGGAATTATAATTTTCACAGCCATAATATTTTTTCTGTGGATTGCACGTTCTATTTTAATCCCATTACTAATTGCTGGATTCCTGTGGTATTTAATGAACGCAATATCTGATTATTACCGTCGTGTTTTACCATACAAGGCCCCAACAACCAAGACTGAAAAAGCCTATTCTCTTGTCTTTGATTGGGTGTCATACATTGCGACATTTGCAACAGTGTTCTTGGTTGGCTATCTATTTGCGACCCAAATTCGACCAATGTTTTCTGAGTTATTTTCATCCCTGCCCGCAATTCAGGAAAAACTAACCCGCCTTGGCACATATTTATCTGATTCCATTGGTCTGACCTTTGATTCCAGTATGATTCCAAACATAACAAAAATTGCCGCCAACATCGGCACATCTGTTGCAGGCATCGCCACATCATTTGGTATGGTATTGGTATATATGATATTTATGTTTGTTGAACAAAGCACCTTTGACAAGAAATTTTCTGCAATGTTCCCTGCCCGTCGCCAGTATAAAAAAATGCGTTATATTCTGGACAGCATCGACACAAATATGAAGAAATATCTGTTTGTAAAAACTGCCATATCCGCCATTACCGGTATTGCATCATTTATATGGTTGCAAATGATTGGTGTTGAATTTGCAGGTGTCTGGGCATTTATCGTATTTATCACCAGTTATATTCCAACAATTGGTGCAATTGTTGCGTGCAGCCTGCCGATATTATATTCATTGGTTTCCGCCCCAACACTACAACAACCAATTTTAACAGCCATTGGCCTGATTGGCTTACAGATATTGTTTGGAAATATCCTTGAACCGAAACTAACCGGCAAGACATTAAATCTATCAACACTTGCGATTTTAATAAACCTGGTTGTTTGGGGACTAATCTGGGGAATTGCCGGTATGTTTTTCAGCGTCCCAATGTTGGTTGCAATATATATTATTTGCGCCCAGTTTGATTCCACACGTTGGGTCGCCGTATTATTATCCGCCGACGGCAACATTCCCGACAAAAACGACGACCAATAAATTCGTCCTATACACATAAAAACCGGGGATTTTTAGCCCCGGTTAATTATTGCAATCGCATTTTCCAATATCACACGTGCAGATTCAGAATCCAATCGTTTTTTCAATTCCGTCACCCGCACACGCCCCATATCTTCTTGGGCGGCAAACGAAGTCAAATTTTCTTCGACGAACACAATTGGCATACTCACAACCCTGGCCAACGCATCTGCGAAGTCTCTTACCATTTTTGTTGTATCAGATTCTGTTCCATCACTTCTGACCGGCAACCCGATAACAATTCCCACCACCTGCTCTTTCTGGGCGTGACTGGCAATAATTTGCGCCGCATCTGCGCCCTGTGGCACCGCCACGACATCACGTGCGAACACAAAATCACGTCCTGGGTCCGAAACCGCAACCCCAATTCGTCGCAATCCCCAATCGATTCCTAAAATACGTCCCACCGGCGGAAAAGCCTTGAAATCTGGCAAAATCATTGTATAATTCCTTTACTTTATAAATATAGGATTGAAAATGGCATTTAGCAAGCAGCAATTACAAAAATTCGCAGACCTGATTAAAATTGAAATATCAGATGAAAAACTAGAATCTATGAACATAGACTCTGTGATTGAATGGCTGGACAAATTACAACAGATTGACACAACCGGCGTCACCCCAATGCTAAACCCATCTGAACACAAATTACCAATGCGTGACGATGTTGTCACTGACGGTAATATCCGTGATTTAGTATTGGCAAACACGCCTGACAACGCCGGCACATCACGTGGATATTTTGCCGTGCCCAAGGTTATGGATGGTGAATAAAATGCCAGACCCAGAAAAAAATATTCCCGTAAATTTTGTTCAATATGAACCATATGAACATTTCCCAAATCACATTGTGTCATTGGGCTGTCTTACACGGTGTGAACTTGATACTTTGATGGAAAAACTATCTACATCAAACGTTGCTGTCAACGCCTGTATAAAAAGCCTAAATCTTGAATACACGGAAAGCACGGGATTTGGCCGTGCTATCGGGGGTAACAAACGTCGTCGTTCACTATCTATTGACGGGATGTTTTATTTTGACCAATACCCACAATGCGGCAAACAAAATTGCAACCTGGACGAAGAAGCAAAAATAAAACGTTGCGCACGCAATTTGAAAAATGGCAAATGCCAGGACGAATTTATCCGCAACACATTGGGTGCAATTTTATACCCACACCACTACGCAAAAGATAAACAAAAGTAAGAGAAACAAAAGATGATTAACCTGACACTATGCGAAGCATTACAGAAACTAAACAACGGCGAAATTTCTGCTGTGGAATTAACACGTGCCTATCTGGACCGCATTGAAAAATACGGTGCGGATTTGAATTGCTATATCACGACAACGCCTGAACGTGCATTGGCGGACGCTGCCGCATCTGATGCACGGCGCAGTGCCGGCGACGCAAAACTTCTGGACGGCGCACCAATCGCAATGAAGGATTTATTTGCGACACGTGGTATTCGCACGACGGCCGCATCACGTATGTTGGAAAAATTCATACCTGAATACGAATCCACCGTTTCCCAGAAACTAATTGACGCAGGCACCGTCCTTTTGGGCAAGGCAAACCTGGACGAATTTGCAATGGGAACTTTCAGCAAGACATCTTACTTTGGCGCACCAATTAACCCTTGGCAAATTGAAAAACAATTAACTGCCGGCGGTTCATCTGGTGGTTCAACATCTGCGGTGGCTGGCGGCCTGGCCATTGCAGCGACCGGCACCGATACCGGTGGTTCAATTCGTTTTCCTGCGGCAATTACTGGTATGGTTGGGATGAAGCCAACATATGGCCTGTGTTCACGTTGGGGTTGCATTGCATTTGCGTCCAGTCTGGACACACCAGGTCCAATTACACGAACGGTTGACGATGCGGCATTACTGTTGTCTGCGATGGCGGGCCACGACGCAAAAGAATCAACCAGCGCACCAAACGGTTTTTCCTGCACAACACCATTACAACCCATTCTGGGCAACGGCAAGAAACTGCGTGTCGGCGTTATCCGTGAATTTAACGACGTAAAGATTTCAGATGATATGAAAACATTATTTGAAAAACGCATCAGCGATTTAAAATCATTGGGTGCAGAACTTGTCGAAGTATCTATTCCAAACATTCTGGACGCATTGGCGGCATACTACATCATTGCCCCGGCCGAGGCCTCATCAAACCTTGCCCGTTATGACGGTATGCGTTATGGTCTGCGTGTCGAAGGTCGTGATATTTATGACACGTTCAAGAAATCACGTGCCGCTGGTTTTGGCGACGAAGTCAAACGCCGTATGGTAATTGGCACCGCCGTATTAAGCAGTGAATCCTATGACGTATATTTTATGCAGGCGGCCCGTGTCCGCCGTATGATTGCAGACAGTTTCAACAAAGCATTCACAGAATGTGATTTAATCCTGTGTCCATCCAGTGCCGGCACTGCAATGCCATTAAATTCTGATTTAAGTCCACTGGAATATTACGCACTGGATTTATTCACGGTTGCAATGAACCTGGCTGGTATCCCTGCGTGCAGTGTTCCGGCCGGTCTGGCAACAAATGGCCTGCCCCTGGGGATTCAGGTTGTTGGTCCACGTTTTTCAGATGAAAAAGTTTTACAATTGGCGAAACACATTGAAACAGCGGCCGCCATTGACAATCGTCCAACAACAATAATGGGGAAATAAAAAATGACCGCTAAAACGGCCAACTTAAATAAGATGGTGGCTAGGGACGGAATCGAACCGCCGACACAGGGATTTTCAGTCCCTTGCTCTACCAACTGAGCTACCTAGCCGACTGCGGGACAAATAATAAGATACTAAAAATAAAAAAGCAAGGGAAAAAGACAAAATGTT
>JAFURS010000057.1 GCA_017471805.1 Alphaproteobacteria bacterium | reverse complement strand
GGGTCGTGGATGGGACGTTAAGTCGTGGACAGAAAATCAAGTTTATGGCGACGGGCGCAGAATACGTTGTGGATAAAATCGGATACTTTACACCGAAAATGGTTAATGTTGATAAACTTAATACCGGTGAAATTGGGTTTATTATTACAGGTATGAAGACGATTCACGACTGTAAGGTGGGGGATACAATTATAGATGCACGTGCGGAAAATGCACAGATGTTGCCAGGGTTTAAGCCGTCTGTGCCGGTGGTGTTTTCGTCATTCTTTCCGGTCGAGGCGGATGATTATCCAACATTTCGTGAAAGTGCAGAAAAGTTGGCGTTAAATGATGCGTCTTTTATGTTCACGGTTGAAAAGTCGTCTGCGCTGGGGTTTGGGTTGCGCTGTGGATTTTTGGGGCTGTTGCATATGGAAATTATTAGTGAAAGATTAAGTCGTGAATTTAATCTGAATCTGATTAACACTGTGCCAAGTGTGCTGTATAAAATTCATTTGCGTGACGGCAGTGTGATTGACCTGGAAAATCCAGCAGATATGCCAGAGCCAACCAAAATTGCCACAATCGAAGAACCGTGGGTGCGTGCCACGATTATGATGCCTGATAAGTATATGGGCGGAATTATGTCGTTGTGTTCAGAACGGCGTGGTGTGCAGGAAAATATTTCTTATGTCGGAAATAGGGCGGTTCTGGTTTATCAGTTGCCGTTGGCAGAAATCGTTTTTGATTTCTATGATAGGGTAAAGTCTATTTCGTCGGGATATGCATCGTTCGATTATGTTGTGTATGGGTATCAGGCGTCTGATTTGGTCAAGGTAAATATCTTGGTTAATGAAGAAAATGTTGAACCGTTGTCGTTTATGTGTCATCGCAGTTTCGCAGAAAAACGTGGACGGCAAATCGTCGAAAAATTAAAGGATTTAATCCCAAGACACCAATTCAAAATACCGTTGCAGGCGGCAATTGGTGGAAAAATTATCGCCAGAGAAACTATCGCTGCGTATCGTAAGGACGTGACAGCAAAGTGCTATGGCGGTGATATTACACGTAAACGTAAATTGTTGGAAAAACAGAAGGAAGGTAAAAAACGTATGCGTTCGTTCGGTAATGTAGAAATCCCACAGTCTGCGTTTATAAATGCGTTAAAAGTATCGTAAAAAATTAAAGGTAAAATTAGTTAAAGGTAAAAAAAATGAAAGTTGTTTCGTATGTTGTTAAAACACCATTTTCTGAAATTTATGCAGATGTAAAAGAATTTTTTGAATTAAGACAGAGAGAACGCTTTTTAGAAAGCGAATGTCGGTATTTGTTAAAAAGTCTGAAAGTGTCGGGGCAAAATACATTCGGTTGTATTCAGCCGACGGGTGTAAAGCAATCGGGTGGCGAACAGGTAAAATATTGTGAAAAATTCTTTGATAAAGAATGTGATTTGGAATGTCCGTCTGTGTGCAAGCATAATAGATACTGGCAGTTAAACGAAGAAAGAAAACAGGCAATCACAAAAAGAGCAGAGTTCTGGGATAAAAAACTGCAAAATCTAAAATAAAAATAAAAAAAGGGGGCCAGTTATGGCACACCAATTCTATTTTAATCCGTATATCTTGGATAACTTGCCGGCGCCAAGTGCAGGGTTTGATGTTGTTCAGGATATTTCTGAACCACGGTTGCGTATGTATGTGACCAGTCGTGGTGTGAAAACCTTCTTTGTTAGAAAGCGGGTTCACGGAAAAGATAAGCGGATTTTAATCGGAAATTATCCAGATGTTGATATCGAAAACGCACGTAGTGTCGTGCCAACAATTTTGGATAATGCAATGAAAAAGCCCCCGGTGCGCAGAAAAAAAATTTCTTTTAAGCAGTTCGTTGATTTGTATCTGGAAAATAAAGTCAGACGTGGTGAAGATTCTTATGTCAAATTAGTGCGGGCAATAAATCGTCATTTGGTGGGATTGTTTGATAAGCGTATTTGTGATGTCACAAGCGAAGATGTCAAGGAAACAATCCAGGCAATCAAGGGCAGGGCAATTGCCGCAAGGATGCAAGAATTGTTGCAGAGTATTTTTAACTATGCAATTGAAATGGGGTATGTGAAAAGTAATCCAGTTGTATCACTTGAAAAAGTTCCACAGTGTCGTCGGGTGCGACCTTTAAATCGGGCAGGGTTGTTGCGACTTTATGATGCGATAAATGCAATGGCGGATCAGACGTTGCGGGCGGCGTTTTTAATGTTGATTTATGGATTTGTGCCTCGGTCCAAGGTCTTTGCAATGGCGTGGGAAGACCTGGATTTTAATCACGACAATTGGAATGGATGGCCGCTGTCAGACAGGGCAATCGTGTTGTTGCAGGATTTACCACAAGATGGTCAGTGGGTTTTTGCAGGTCGTGGTGGTATGCACTTGATGGACCCACGGACCGCCTGGCGACGGGTAGCAGAGACGGCAGGGATTCCAAATCTGACGATGGATGATGTGTATAAATTCTTGATAAGACAGGTAAAATGGGCGTCTGATAGGGAAGATTTAAGAACGAACTTAAATGAACTTTTGGATGATATTTTTATTCAGAATTTGTAATCTGATTTTTTGTCAACTTTGTTATGGTTTGTTATAATTCCTTGACAGGTATGTCATAAAATGATAGTTTAGTGGATAATGACGGTCAAGGTATGGACCAAACAAATTAACAAAAACAAAGGAAAAAAAATGACAACTTTTGAAAAAGTAAAAAAAATCGTAGCTGAAAAACTGGGTGTGCCAGAAGAAAAAGTTACAGAAGAAGCAGCATTCGTTAATGATTTGGGTGCGGATTCTTTGGACGTTGTAGAATTTGTTATGGAAGTCGAAAAAGAATTTGATATCACAATTCCAGATGATGCCGCTGCAAAATTGGAAAAAGTTGGTGATGCAGTTAAATACATCGATGAAAACAAAAAGAACTAAGTTTTAGGCTTTTGTAAAAATTTGTTCGTCGGTCCAAGTGACCGACGATTTTTTTCTGTATTTTGGGGATAAAAACGTTTATCATAGGGGCGTATGTTAGTTATGTTAAACCCTGATAAAAGGATTTTGAATTATGAGAAGAGTTGTTATTACTGGTATGGGAATTGTTTCGCCGGTTGGAATAGGTGTTGAATATGCGTGGAAAAATGTTCTGGCGGGTAAGTCAGGGGTGCGCAAAATAGATTCTTTTGAAGTGTCAGATTTAGCATCGCAAATCGCAGGTATTCCTGAGGTGGGAACAGAAGCAGGACAATATAACCCAGATGCGGTCGTCGATGCACGTGAACAACGTAAGTTAGATAAGTATGCGCTGTATGGCATTGTTGCAGCAGATGAAGCAATCAAGGATGCAGGATTGGATAAATACGATGGGGATAAAAATCGTATTGGTGTTGCAATCGGCAGTGGAATTGGTGGTTTTAATACAATCTATGAAAACTGTATCGAATTACACGAAGGTGGTCCACGTCGGGTTAGTCCGTTTTTTATTCCAAAGGGAATTATAAATATGGCGGCAGGAAATATATCTATTAAATATGGATTAAAAGGACCTAATATTTCTGTGGTGACGGCTTGTGCAACGGGGGCGCATTCTATTGGAGAGGCGGCACGTATGATTAAATATGGTGATGCTGATATTATGGTGTGTGGTGGAACCGAAGGTGCCGTTAGTCGTATTAGTTTGGCAGGTTTTTCAGCAATGCGGGCGTTAAGCACACGCAATGATGATGCAGCCCGTGCATCACGTCCGTGGGATAAAAACCGTGATGGGTTTATTATGGCCGAAGGCGCCGGTGTTTTGGTGCTGGAAGAATATGAACACGCCGTCGCACGTGGTGCAAAAATCTATGCCGAAGTCGCAGGTTATGGAATGTCGGGCGATGCATATCATATCACAGCACCGTCCCCAAATGGCGAAGGTGGCAAGCGGGCAATGATGGCGGCCTTGGATGATGCAGGGTTAAAACCGGCAGATGTTGATTATATCAACGCACACGGAACATCAACGGGGCTGGGGGATGTTGGTGAATTGGCGGCTGTTCAAGAGTTATTCGAAGGTGTGCCAGTTTCTATGTCGTCAACAAAATCTGTGACAGGACATTTGTTAGGCGCCGCAGGTGCAGTCGAAGCAATATTCTGTGTGTGTGCGATTCGTGATGGGGTTGTGCCACCGACTATAAACCTGGAAGATCCCGAAGATGCAGTTGGGGATTTTGATTTGGTGCCAAATGTTGCAAAAGAACGTCAGGTTGATGTTGCAATCAGCAATTCGTTCGGGTTTGGTGGAACAAATGCTAGTATTGTGTTGAAGAAAATAAATTAAAGATAATTTATTTTTATTCTGTCCCGTTGATGTAGTGTGTGCGCTTATCAGCGGGGTGTTTTTTTTGCAAACTTTGTGATATAATGCCTATTATAAGGGGATTTGTTATGGTCAAGGCAGGACAATTTTATCACGGGATTGAAACAATTAAATCTGAAAAACAGGCAGATATAATGTCGGATATGGCAAATTGGTGTGTTGTGCATACAACACGGTATATGCCACGCAAAAATTCAGATGGCACGATTTATATTCCGTCAACTGCTATGGCGACTGATTTTAATAATCCACGTAGCACGGTTCACGTGACGTTGAATCATATTGTTCGTTCGCACGGGTATGGTTCGTGGGATGATGCGCAGATTGTGGTGTTGGCACCGTATAAAGATGTTGTTAAAAAAAATGGAAGTCCTGTTGAAGTAGCCGGAACAGATACCTATTGGTCGGTTAACCCAAATACTGGATTGCAGTTGCCAGAGACCGCCTATGTCGTGCGGCCTGATGGTAATGGACCGTTGTTTCATATTGGGGAACGAGGGGCGACATATAAATGTGATAACTATACAGATGAAGAAATTATACAAATTGAATCGATGATGGACCAGAGAGATTTCGAAATTTATACTGTGTATAAAAATGGGGATTTAGATGCGGAATCGGGTGAGGTAAGAACTGCGTTGCTTGGAGATAAAGGGGAAATTAGAAGTGCCTATGATATGGCGACAGATAAAAAAGCGTTTTTGCGTGGATTATTCGAGGAAGCACGATTTGAGTTGTTGACAAAGTGTTTGCGGAATATGGTGGTGAAAATGTCAATGCAAAAAATTGGCAAGCAATATGTGGGAAATATTTTTGATGGTAGTGAAAAAAGTCAGATAATTGCAGATGTCGCAAATAGGGCTGGGATTGCAAGCACGGCCTCTAATAAGGGGCACGCTGGGTCGTTATATTTGAATTTTGAAGAATTTTGGCAGTTTGAAATACACGATTTTATGAATGGTGGGAAATATAATAGGGTGCCAGGTATTTTGACAACGGATGCAAAATCGTTTTATGATGTGTTTTTACAACATAAAAGAAATAGTTTTTTTATGGCGGTGTTTGAAAATGTGACTGAAAATAAACCAATTGATTTTATGAGTTTGTATGAAGGGGCGTATAGGTCGGCTGTGGATATGCAAATTTCTTCGGTGATGGGATTCGTGCAGGAAAAGACAGTTCGGTTAGCGGATTATGAAAATAATATTTGTGGTATGGATGAAGAAACTAAAAATAAATATGTAAAATACTATAAAGATTTGATTGAACAGGGGCGAAATTTTATAGAAAAAATGTCTGCTAAAAAAACAATCGCTGATTATGATAAAAATCTGGCGGAAACGTTGCGACGTAATAGTGAACGCTTGTCGGCTTCGTATAATGTGTGGCGTGAAAAGTTGGCCAAGGATTCTGAGTTCGAGAATCTGGTTAAGAAATTGCGTGCGCTGGGGTGGCAACAGAATGTGATACAAAGTGTGTATCAAAACTATTAAGGTTTTTATCGGGTTTTTGTGTTATAATATTTAGTAATAAGGGAGTTTTGTTATGAACTATGAATCTTTGAAAAATCTGTTGTCGGGTCAAAATTCAAATGTTTGGATTCAGGGGAAAAAGGTTGGTGCTGTGTCTGGGGCCGATATTTGGGAATATGAATTTGGTGGATTGGGTATGGCACGTGTTGTTGCACGTGGTGTGGAATCGAATAACCCACAAATAAAATTTGCATCTGGGGACTTTGGAATTTTTGTTGATGGGAAAAAGTTAGATTTAGACCGGGCGCAGTATTCGGAATTGTTTGGACAGATGGGGTATTTGTATTCTGTTGTGCAACCGGCAAAATTAAAGCAACAAACACAAAATAGATAATGGTTTTAAGAATCCTGTCGTGTGGCAGGATTTTTTGTATTATTTAAGTCTTGGTTTTTTTGCAGTTGATTTTTTTTAGTTTGGGGTGCATAATCGGTTCGTTTGCGGAGTGTAGCTCAGCCTGGTAGAGCGCTACGTTCGGGACGTAGAGGTCGTGGGTTCGAATCCCGTCACTCCGACCATTTTGTACTTTGGTTAGTTAGGTTGTTGAAATCGGCATTCGTGCCGATTTTTTTGAAAAAAAATTTTTATATTTTTTCTTGTAATTTGGATAAATCTGCACCATATTTATTAACGCAGAAAAAAGGAATGAATATATGTTTGCTAAACGTTTCCTGGGCAAGGAAAAATTTGATAGTTATGATGATTATCTTCAAAATGCGCTGCCGATTGTTCCTGATAATTTTAACTTTGCGTATGATGTTGTCGATGTTATTGCAGATGAAACACCTGATAAAGTTGCGTTGCTGTGGACAAATGATAGTGGGGAAAAGAAAAATATTACATTTAAAATGTTGTCAAAGTGGTCAAATGCTGTGGCTAATTTTTTGACAGAACGGGGGTTGAAAAAAGGCGATACGGTTTTATTGTTCTTGCGTCGCAGATGGGAATATTGGGTTCTGATGATGGCAATGCATAAGTTAGGGGTGATTCCAATTCCATCAACAAACCAATTGAAAACAAAAGATATTGAATACAGATTAAAGGCATCTGCAGCAGTTGCAGTTATCGCTTTTGATGACGGTGTTGTCCAGGGCGAGATAAAAAATGCAATCGGTGAAAATCAAAATATTCAGTTGATAGATTGTGCAGATGTTGCGGTCGCCTGTGAAAAGTATTCGGATGTGTTGGAACGTGTGCCAAATGAAAATTCAGACACAATGGTTGTTTATTTTACCAGTGGAACAACAGATATGCCAAAAATGGTGTCGCATAATTTCGCATATCCGGTGGGGCATATAAATACGGCTTTGTTCTGGCAACGGTTGTGTGATGGTGATGTTCATTTCACGTTGTCCGAATCGGGTTGGGCAAAATGCTCGTGGGGTAAAATGTATGGTCAGTGGTTGGCAGGTGCGACTGTGTTTGTGTTCGATTTTTCAAGATTATTTACAGCACACGATTTGTTGACCGCAATAAGTGAAAATCATATTACTTCGTTCTGTGCGCCGCCAACAGCATATAAAATGATGATTCACGCAGATATGGGGCGGTATGATTTGTCGTCTTTGAAAAAAGCGGATATTGCAGGCGAGGCCCTTAATCCAGAAGTCTATGAAAGATTCTTGGAAAAAACAGGAATCAAAATGCGTGAAGGATTTGGTCAAACAGAAACCTGTGTTATGTTGTTCACGAATGAGTGGATTGAACCGAAACCGGGGTCTATGGGGATGCCGGCGGCCGGTTGGGATGTGCAATTGCTGGATGAACGGGGCCGGATGATTACAGAAAGCGGGACCGTGGGCGAAATATGTGTGTCGTTGAAAAATGGTTGGCCGTTGGGATTGTTCAAGGGATACCATAAAAACGAAAAATTAACCGCCAGTGTGGCACGTGATGGCTATTACCATACGGGTGATGTTGCGTATCGTGATGCAGATGGATATTACTGGTTCGTGGGGCGAAATGATGACCTGATTAAGGCAAGTGGTTATAGGGTTAGTCCGTTCGAGGTCGAATCGGTTTTGTTGGAACATCCTGCCGTGCGTGAGGTGGCCGTGACCGGTATCCCAGACCCGGCACGTGGTCAGGCGGTTAAGGCAACAGTTGTGTTAAATAAATATTTTCAGCCAGGTGATGTTTTGGTGCGTCAATTACAAGACTATGCCAAGTCCAGGGCGGCACACTATAAATGCCCACGTGTGATTGAGTTTGTTGAGAGTTTGCCAATGACAATCAGTGGTAAAATTCGACGGGCCTTAATCCGGACATTAGACAGTGCCAAGGAAACAATTGTAGAACCAATAAAAAGCACAATTGGTTTAGGCAAGGATGATGAAGAAAAATAATATTGGCCCCAAGTGGGCCATTATTATTTTTAATCTTGTCGTTGAAAATATATTTTTATTTGTAATAATTTGTTGGCTATGGCCAGACGAAAAAATTTCTTTCCAAAAAAAGTTTTATTGCAGATGATTGGCGCACCGTTTTTGATTGTGTTGTGTGTGATGCTGTATATGTTCGGTATTCATTCAACAGTTCGTCAGACGGTGGTTTTGATATTGTGTCGGGGGACACTGTGTCCGGGGTCGCAGGACGGTTGTTGGAAAACAACTTAATCGATTCGGAACAGATCTTTAAGATGGCGGTGCGTCTTAATGGTGGCAAAATACAAAGTGGGCAATATGATATTCCCGTTGGGGCCAGTTCGTGGCGAATCGCTGATATGTTCGCAGATGGACAGGTTGCGTCAACAACCATTGTTATTCCCGAAGGTTTAACAATAAAACAAATTAAGCAATTGTTATTGCAGTCGTCTGTTTTGACAGGGGCGGTAGAGTGCAAGGCAGGGAATACAGCCCCGGTATGCAGTTTGAAAGATGGTCAGATTTTTCCAGATACATACACGGTTGCACGTGGAACGAATCGGTTGGCGGTTCTGGATTTGGCACGTAAAAAAATGCAGACAATCGAAGATGTGTTGCGCAAGTCGGCCAGAAAACTGCCACGACCGTTAAAGAACTGGAACGATGTTTTGACGTTGGCGTCAATTGTGCAAAAGGAAACCCCACGGGTCGAAGAAATGCCAATTGTGGCCAGTGTTTATCTGAATCGATTGAACAAAGGTATGCGTTTGCAGGCAGATCCAACGGTGGTCTATGCGTTGACTGATGGTTTGGGGGATATGCAGGGGGCGCCACTATTGCGGGGGCATTTGAAAATAGAAAGCCCGTATAACACATACAGAAACAGTGGGTTGCCACCCGCACCAATTGCCAATGTCGGTCAGGCGGCGATTCGGGCGGTCTTGATGCCGGCAGATACAAATTATTTGTTCTTTGTTGCGGACGGTAAAGGTGGACATAGGTTTTCAAAAGACTATGAAGAACATAAAAAAAATCATAATGACTGGCGCAAGATAAAAAAATTAAAAAATAAAAATTAGAAAATCGTCATTTGGTTATTTTTGATAATCATTAAAATATATAAAAAATAATAACTCTTTTATAAAAACGCCCTGAATTTAGGGCGTTTGATTTGTTTGGTGTGGATAAATTTCGATTCGGTTATGCGCAAGAGAGTATCATAAATTTGGTGTTTTTGCAAAAATCTTTGATGTTGCGGGTGGGATTTTATACCTGATAAAATTGTATTAACTGGACTGATGATACAGGTCTTGGTTAACAAAAACGAAAGGATGAAATATGAAAAAATTAGCATTGACTTCTTTATTAACTGTTTTTGCAGTGTCTGGCGCAAGTGCAGCAAATATTATCGATGGTAATCCATTATGGCGTCCAGGCGAAGGACATTTTTATAGTAATTTTGCTGTGGAATCTCATTCAGAGGCAATCGAAGATTGGGGTATTAGTGAAGAATTTGGGTATGGGGTCACAGATAAATTGGCAGTCTTTATGAAGACAGGTCTGTCCGAAGCCGAAAGTTTTGATGTTATGTCTTGGGATGAATTTACAGTTGGCTTGAATTATCGTGTGTTGGATATGGATAATTGGAAGGCCGATGTCTATGGCATTTACAGTCTGGACCCGGTATGGGGCGACCACGTTCCGTTCTTGGATGAAAAATATACTGAATATACTTGGACGTTGGGCGCACGTGGTGGATATGTTGGTGATGGTTGGACCGTGGCTGGGCATATCGACTTTGATTATATGAACAGTGAATCGTTCAATTGGGGTGATGATGGCACACATTCTTTGAGTGTTGGTGTTGATGGTCAATTGGTTCTGTGTCCACAATGGAATCTGATTGCAGGGGTAGAATACACCGGTATGTTGGATGACAGGTTTGAAGATGCGGGCAAATGGACCGGTAAAATTGGTGCGAACTATAACCTGGATGAAACAAAATACATTGGCGCATACCTGATGGGCGAAATGGAACATTCAACAGGCGACTGGGAATGGGTTGATGGATTTGGATTTGGGGTTAATTTCGGTATTGACTTCTAATCAAATCACAACTGTTAATATTTACCCCCGAAAAATCGGGGGTATTTTTTTCTGAATTCGTTCCTGTTTATATATGTTTTCATATTTTTTACAATTCCTATGCGAAAGAGGAGTGGTTATGAAAAAAATAATTATTTTGTCGTCTGCGCTGGCATTTGTGTCGGGTGGGGCAGGTGCCGCCAATGTTATAAATGGTAATCCGTTTTATAATCCGACCCAGGGGCGGTTTTATAATATCTTGACGCCGTTAGAGGCAAATTCAGAATTTGACCGATTTGTTATGGCGGATGAATTTGGATATGGGGTGTCAGATGATTTTACAATTCATATAGCGACATCGGGGTCTTATGATTCATCAGATAACCCAGAATTTGGAAAATGGTCGTGGAATGATTTAGAATTTGGCTTTGATTGGGATTTGTGGCACGAAAATGATTTGCAGGCCGAAGTTTATGGTGATGTAAAACAAATCTATGATACACAAGAAAAATTGCAAACGGTTGCGTATAATTGGACGGCGGGCGCACGTGTGGGGCGTATGACAGATAATTGGACCGTTGCCGGTGTCGTGGAAGTTAATTATTTGAATGATGATTTGCCACACGATACTTTTGATGCCTGGGCGATGACGGTCGGGATTCAAGGACAGTATATCGTTAATGAAAAGTGGAACTGGGCAGGGGAGTTGATGTTCGATTTTGACCTGTTTGATGATTATTATGATGGTGAACGGCTGCG
>JAFURS010000005.1 GCA_017471805.1 Alphaproteobacteria bacterium | reverse complement strand
GTGGCAGTTTTATCGCATCGGGTGTTGAACGTGTTATCGTATCCCAGATGCACCGTGCCCAGGGTGTTGTGTTTGCAACAACCAAAGAATCCAAGGTTGCGGGTAATCCAATCACATATACTGCACGTATTATCCCAGAACACGGTTCCTGGATTGACTTTGAAGAATCCAAAGGCGTAATCTATGTTCGCATTGACCGCCGTCGCAAGATTCCTGCAACGGTATTATTGCGTTGCTTGCCGTCCAGCGAAGATGAAAAGAAATGGTTGGCGGACCCACGCAAACCAACGATTCAAGGAATGTCAGACAGCGAAATTTTGGCTGCGTTCTACAATCGTATTGCATTGAAATTTGACGGTAAAAACTGGGTTGGCGATGCATCGTCATTTGATGGTCTGGACAAATTCCGTTTGAATTACGATTTATTTGACGCCAAGGGTTCCAAAAAGATTCTGGACAAGGGCGACCGTTTGCAGAAAAAGAAAGCCAAGGCTTTGCAGGACGCCAAACAATTTGCCATCAAGACAGAATCATTGGTCGGCAACTATCTGTTTGATTCAATTATGTCCGAAGACCAGGTTGTATATCCTGCCGGCACAGAAATCACAGAAGAAATCCTGACTGATTTAGACAGAATGAATGTCAAAGAAATCAGCATAATTGCGATTGACAATACAACGGTCACTTCACATATGCGCAACACTTTGTTAGCGGACAAAACTGCAACACGTGAAGAAGCCTTGATTGAGATCTATAACATCATCCGCCCAGGCGAACGTCCAACCCTAGAAGCGGCAATCAACCTGTTTATGCGCCAAGGTTTTGAACCTGCATACTATGATTTGTCGTCTGTTGGTCGTTTCAAGATGAACAAACGTCTGAAAATCGAATCTGGCAAAAAACCAGAAGACGAACGTTTGTTGACCAAGTCTGATTTCTTGGCGGTATTGAAAACATTAACAAACATTATCGACCACAAGGACAGTGTTGATGATATCGACAACCTGTCAAATCGTCGTGTTCGCACAGTTGGTGAACTGCTGGAACAGACATTCCGCACAGGTATGGTTCGTATTGAACGTCTGGTCCGTGAAGCCTTGTCTTCCCAGAACATTGCAAATATGCAACCCCAGGACGTTATCAACGTAAAGCCACTGATGTCATTGGTATCTGAATTCTTGGGAACGTCCCAGTTATCTCAGTTTATGGATGCATATAATCCATTATCAGAATTGGAACACAAACGTCTGATTTCTGCACTTGGGCCTGGTGGTTTGAATCGTGAACGTGCGGGCATTGACGTTCGTGACGTTCATCCGACACATTATGGTCGTTTATGCCCAATTCATACACCCGAAGGTGCAAATATTGGTCTGATTAACCACTTGTCAACATATGCACGTGTAAATCCATATGGGTTTATTGAAACACCATACTATGTTGTAGAAGGTGGCAGTATCACAGACAAAATGGTATATTTGACCGCCGACGAAGAACTAGGACACAAGATTGCCCAGGGCAACACCCCAACAACCAAAGATGGCGCATTGGCCGAAGATATGGTCACCGCCCGTGTTGATGGCGAATTTACAATGGTTGCCAAAGAAGACATTGACCTGATTGACGTTGAACCACGTCAGGTGGTGTCCATTGCAACTGGTTTGATTCCATTTGTTGAAAATGACGACGCTAACCGTGCTTTGATGGGTTCGAATATGCAACGTCAGGCTGTTCCATTATTGCGTGTTCAGGCACCATTGGTCGGCACAGGTATTGAACGTGAGGTTGCACGTGATTCCCGCACCGGCAAGGTTGCAAAACACAGTGGTGTTGTTGAATCTGTGGATGCGAACCGTATCGTGGTCAAATGTATGAACAGTCGCAACGTCGTGACAGGTGTTGACATTTACAATCTGGAAAAATTCGAACGTTCCAACAGTGAAACCCTGATTCATCAGAAACCATTGGTAAAGGTTGGCGACCGTATTTCTGCGGGCGACATCATTGCCGACGGTTCATCTATGAACTATGGTGAATTGGCATTGGGTCGCAACGTATTGGTTGCATTTATGCCGTGGCGTGGATATAACTACGAAGACTCGATTGTAATTTCTGAACGTATCTCACGTGATGACGTATTTACATCTGTAAAAATCGTTGAAAAAGAATTCAAGGTTCGTGACACCCAGTTGGGCCCAGAAGCCTTAACCCGTGACATTCCAAATGTTGGCGAAGAAGCGTTAAAGAATCTGGACGAATCTGGTATTATTTACGTTGGCGCCCGTGTAAAACAGGGTGACATCTTGGTTGGTCGTGTGACACCAAAATCTGAAACATTATTGACCCCCGAAGAAGCGTTATTGCGCAATATCTTTGGTGAAAAGGCCTTAAATGTTAAGGATACATCACTGCGTGTTGGACCAAACGAAGAAGGAACAGTTATCGGTGTGAACGTTCTGACCCGTCACGGTGTCAAGAAAGACGAACGCACCCAGATGATTGAATTGCAGAAAATCGAAAAGATTAACAAAGACCGTGAAGAAGAAATCGCAATTATCGAAAAGGGCTTTGCAGACCAGGTATTCCAAATTGCAGAAAATATGGTAATTGAATCTGGCATTGGCAGTTTGAAACCATTTATTGGCAAGAAATTGACCGGTGAAGTATTCGAAGGTGTCCGTGCATCTGATGTCAAGAAATTGGTTGTCAAGGACAAAGAAGCCCAGGCCAAGATTGACGAATTGCGTGAACAGCACGTCATAAAATTGAAAATGTTAAACGAAAAGGCAGACGCCGAAGTTGCCAAGGCAACAGAAAGCAACTCATTAAGTGCGGGTGTATTAAAAGAAGTAAAAGTATATATTGCGCACAAAATGAAATTGCAGCCTGGTGACAAAATGGCTGGACGTCACGGAAACAAGGGTATTGTATCCAAGGTTGTCCCTGTCGAAGATATGCCACACTTGGCGGACGGAACACCAGTTGATTTGGTGTTAAATCCATTGGGTGTGCCATCACGTATGAACATTGGTCAGATTTTGGAAACCCACCTTGGTATGGCGGCCCGCACATTGGGTGCCCAGATTGGTGCGGTTTTGGACGAAGTCAAGGCAAAACGTGCCGTCACCGATGACCTGCGCAAGAAGATAGGCGAAGTTTATGGTGCGACAACGGCTGAAAAACTGGAAAAAATGACGGACACAGATGTCCGTGCCCAGGCGGCATTGTTGCGTGACGGTGTTCCGATGGCGACCCCAACATTTGACGGTGCGACATCCGAAGACATCCGTTCTATGCTGAAACTGGCGAACTTGCCAGAAACAGGTCAATTTGACCTGTATGACGGTATGACCGGTGAGAAGTTTGCCCGTCCAGTGACCGTTGGCGTTATGTATATGTTGAAACTGCATCACTTTGTTGATGAAAAGATTCACGCCCGTTCAATTGGTAATTATTCGTTGGTCACCCAACAGCCATTGTCTGGTAAGGCCCATATGGGTGGTCAGCGTCTGGGTGAAATGGAAGTGTGGGCGTTGGAAGCCCACGGTGCCGCCCACCTGTTGCGTGAAATGTTGACTGTCAAATCAGACGACATCACTGGCCGAAACAAGATGTATGAATCCATCATTTCTGGCAGTGACGACATCCAGACCGGCACGCCAGAGGCATTTAACGTATTCGTTCGTGAATTGCGTGGCCTTGGGTTGGCAATGACACCAAAAAAAATTGATTAGTGGTTAGGTTGGGTTGCCGTATTACACGGCAACCAATCTAGCAACTAATAACTAACCACTAACAAACTCTTTAAGCGACTGAAAGGAGCGAAATATAATGAGCAATGTGTTGCAAAAGATATTCGGACAAATTGAAACCAAGGAACAATTTGATGCCTTGCGTATTACAATTGCATCCCCCGAAGAAATTTTGAGTTGGTCCCACGGCGAGGTAAAAAAACCAGAAACCATCAACTATCATTCTATGAAGCCAGAGCAAGAAGGTCTGTTCTGTCAACAGATTTTTGGCCCTGCCAAGGATTATGAATGTGCCTGTGGTAAATATAAAAGAATTAAATACCGTGGTCTGATTTGTGAAAAATGTGGCGTCGAAGTTGGTTCGTCGTCTGTTCGTCGTGAACGTATGGGTCATATTAAATTGGCGATGCCTGTTGCCCACACTTGGTTCCTGCGTGAAGGCAAAATTGCGACATTGTTGAACAACCTGCCACAAAAGAAACTGGAACAGGTTATTTCATACGATGCCTATATTGTAATTGAACCAAGTCTGACAAATTTAAAGCAGTATGACGTCATCAGCGAAGATGATTATCAGGCTGCGGTCGAAGAATTTGGTGCGGACGCATTCCGTGTTGGCATTGGTGCCGAAGGTGTTCGTGAAATTATCGCTGGTATGGATATGGGCGACGAACGCACCCGTCTGCGTGAAGAATTGGCCGAAACCAAGTCTGAAACGAAACGTCGTTCTTTGATTAAACAGTTAAAATTGGTCGAAGCGTTCCTTGATTCCAAGACAGAACCTGCCTGGATGTTGCCAGATGTTATTCCTGTTATTCCGCCTGAAATGCGTCCATTGGTCACATTGGATGCTGGCCACGTTGCGGCATCTGACCTGAATGATTTGTATCGTCGTGTAATTATCCGTAACAATCGTTTGAAAAAGTTTATGGAAATGCACGCCCCGGACATCATCATTCGCAATGAAAAGCGTATGTTGCAGGAAGCGGTTGATTCATTGTTCGACAACGGTCACAAGGCACGTCCAATGGTATCCCAGAACCGTCGCCCATTGAAATCATTATCTGATTCATTGCGTGGTAAATCTGGTCGTTTCCGTATGAATATGTTGGGTAAGCGTGTGGATTATTCTGGTCGTTCTGTTATTGTGTCTGGTCCGACATTGAAATTGCATCAGGTTGGTCTGCCCAAGACAATGGCCTTGGAATTGTTCAAACCATTTGTATTTTCACGTTTGATGACTGGTGGTTATGCAAACACATTGAAAACCGCCCGCAAGATGGTCGAAAATGGCGAAGATATTGTATGGGAAATGCTGGAAAAGGTTATTTATCAGCATCCTGTATTGTTGAACCGTGCGCCGACGTTGCACCGTCTGTCATTGTTGGCATTTGAACCTGTCTTGATAGAAGGCAAGGCAATCCGTCTGCATCCATTGGTATGTAAGGGATTCAACGCTGACTTTGACGGAGACCAGATGTCTGTTCACGTTCCAATTTCACTAGAAGCACAGTTAGAAGCCCGCACCCTGATGTTGGCATCGAACAACGTTTTGTCGCCTGCAAATGGTGACCCAATGATTGTGCCATCCCAGGATATGGTATTGGGTGTGTATTACATTTCGTTGATAAACGGGGAACACGACGAAAAGTCACCACGTTTTGCGAATATGGACGAAGTGAAATTGGCCCTGGAAAACAAGTCAATTACACTGCACACGCCAATTATTGCCCGTATTAACGGAAAAACAGAAAAAACCACAGCCGGCCGTATGATTTTGGGTGAATTATTGCCAAAATCTGAAAATATGCCATTTAGTTTAGTGAACAAGGTTATGCCAGTTAGTGAAATCAAGGCATTGTTGGCAACAACATACGAACGTTGTGGCGACAAGGAAATGATTTTGTTGGCGGACGCCTTGAAAAACACTGGTTTTGAACAGGCTGCACGCAGTGGTATTTCAATTGGTTATGACGACATTGTGATTCCAGAAGAAAAGAAAGCAATGATTGCGGCATCTGAAAAGACCGCCGAAGAAATCGAAGACCAATATCAAAACGGTTTATTGTCCAAGGGCGAACGTTATAACAAACTGGTTGACCTGTGGCAGACAACAACCGATAAACTGGGTGATATGGCGTATGCTGCGCTGGGCAAATCAAGTGGCGACCAATGGAATTCTGTATATATGATGGCATTATCTGGTGCCCGTGGTTCCAAACGTCAGATTCAGCAGTTGGCGGGTATGCGTGGTATGATGCAGAAACCAGACGGATCTATTATTGAAGTTCCAATTATTTCGAACTTTAAAGAAGGTTTGACAATGTCTGAATACTTTACGTCAACCCACGGTGCACGTAAGGGTATGTCGGACACGGCTTTAAAAACCGCTGACGCAGGTTATTTGACACGTCGTTTGGTTGAATTGGCGCAAAACACGGTAATTACCGAACACGATTGCGGCACATCTGAATGTATCGAAGCCAAACCTGTTTATAACGGTTCCAAGATAGAAGTTCCACTTGGTGACGTTGTTTTGGGCCGCACCGCTGCCGAAGACATCATAGATTCAAAAACCAAGGAAGTCATCGTGCCAAAAGGCGAACTGATTACCAAGGCTGCATCGAAACGGATTAACGCATCTGATTTGAAATCGGCCAAGGTGCGCAGTGTTCTGACCTGTTGTTCTGATGGATTGTGTGCAAAATGTTATGGTATGGACTAGTCACGCAATGCATTGGTTCACGTTGGCGAAGCGGTTGGTGTTATCGCCGGTCAGTCTATTGGTGAACCAGGAACCCAGTTGACCCTGCGAACCTTCCACATTGGTGGTGTTGCAACAGCGGCCGAAAGTTCATTTATCGAAGTTGCGGTGCCAAAGAACGAAAAAGCACGCATTGAATTACAGGATGTTGAAACCGCTGTTAATTCAAATGGCCGTTTTGTTGTTATGTCACGCAAGGGGCACGTTGTAGTATACAAGGAAGAAAAAGATAAAGACGGTAAAAAAACAAATACTGAATTATCCAAAACCGCATTGCCATATGGTGCATTGCTGGTTGGAAAATTTGCCGAGATGAAACATTTCTCGAAACTTGTTGCCGAACTTGTTGTCGATATGAAACAATTCTCGGAACTTGTTGCAGGCAAAGTTACCGATGAAAAGATGACAAAAGAACAAAAAGAGTTCTTTGAAGAGTCGATAAAGAATAATACGGTAATTTCTACAACGAAGAAAATTTTGGAAGAGTTTGGTGGAAAAATGCCTCGCTCTGCATATGAAACGTTGTGGCAGAAGTTAAATCCTGTTATAAAATCAACCGATGCGTTTGTTGTCGAAGCGTCTGATAAAGACCAGCCAATAAAAATTGCGGAATGGGATGCATCTGCGACTGCGATTATCGCCGAAACAGATGGCCAGGTTGTCTATAACGACCTGATTGAAAATGTTTCCTTCCAAGACGAAGCCGACGCCCAAACATCCATCGTTTCACGCAAGGTTATCAGTTGGACTGGCAATATAAACAAGAATCTGAAACCTTCGATTAAGTTGGTTGACAATAAGGGTGATGTTATTTCACTGGGTGGCAAGAAAGTTGCCGAATACCTGTTGCCGACGCACTCTGTCTTGGGGGCAAAAATTATAGACAAAGAAAACATCAAACGTGGTGACGTCATTGCACGTATCCCTGTCCAGGCCAAGGGTGCTGGCGACATTACCGGTGGTTTGCCACGTGTTAACGAATTGCTAGAAGTTCGTCGTCCGTCAAACCCTGCTTTATTGTCTGAAATTGCTGGAACTGTTGAATTGAAAGAAATCAAGAACAAGATGGTTATCACGGTTGAATCTGACCCAATGCAGACCATCAAGGACATCGATACTGAAAAACGAAAGGTCGTGGTCAATGATGGCGCAATGGTTGTCAAGGGCGATGTCCTGGTTGACAAGACAGACGACCAAGATGCAATTCGTGCCAACCAAGACGGCAAGGTCTATGTTTATGAAACAACAAGCATTGTTGACGGCCAGAAACAGACCAGAACAACAATTGACATCTGTGACTATGTTGAATACCCAGTGGCCAAGGGTGCAAAACTGTTGGTCCGCACTGGTGATATTGTTGCCAAGGCTGAAAAACTGGTTGACGGTGACCCTGTGCCTCAGGACATTTTGCGTATCTTGGGCCAGAAAGCATTATCAACATTTATGGTTGAACAGATTCAACAGGTTTATCGTTTACAGGGCGTGACCATCAACGACAAGCATATTGAAATCTTGATTCGTGAAATGACCCGTCGTGTTGAAATTACCGACCCAGGCGACACATCCTTCTTAATGGGCCAGGTTGTTGACCGTGTTGATTTCGAAGAAGAAAATGCCCGTGTTATCCGTGACGGCAATCGTCCGGCAAAACGGTCCGAAGTATTGGTTGGATTGACACGTGCATCATTGACATCACGTTCATTTATCTCGAACGCATCGTTCCAACAGACGACCAAGGTTCTGGTTGACGCTGCGATATCGGGTTCGACGGACAAATTGGTTGGTATCAACGAAAACTTGATTGTTGGTCGTCTGATTCCAATTGGAACCGGTGCCTATGTGCGTCGTGTTCGTGAAATTGCCCGTGAAGAAGAAAAGGCCGAAAAATTGGCACGTGAAGGCAATGGTCAGCAGCAGTTGATGGATCTTTAATGTTTAACCCTGGGGGGTAAAACCCCTGGGGATAAACTTTTCCTTGCAAATGCGCAGAAAATGAATAGAATAAGACAGTCAAAATAAAAAGGATAGTAAAATGGCAACGCCAAAAAGTAAAACAAGTAAAGCACGCAGCGCCCAGCGTCGTTCACACGATGCATTGTCTGTGATGCCGTGCAGCGTATGCAAAACGTGTGGCGAAAAGAAACGTCCACACCACGTTTGTTCTGCGTGCGGTGCGAAATAAATTAACCAACAAACAGATACAGGGCAGAAAGTTGGGTGCAAATTTGTGCCTGATTCTGCCCTTTTTTAAACTATGTCAAACGATAAGAAAATAATTGCAATTGACGCAATGGGCGGTGACAAGGGTCCAAATGCTGTTCTGGGTGGTATGAATCAGTTTTTATATCAACACGGCGAAGGGGATATTTCTTTTCGCCTGTTTGGTGATGAAAAAAAGATGCGCCGCCTGTTGGCAAAATACCCACGTGTTTCCCGCAATTGCGAGGTTATTCACGCCCCAAACGTAATCAAACCCACGGACAAGGTTATGGATGTTTTGCGCCACGCCCAAGATACGTCTATGTATATGGCGATTAAGGACGTCCGTGAAGGAAAATCGACCGCTGTAATCAGTGCTGGCAATACTGGAATCTTGATGTCTTTGTCGAAACTGGCATTAAAAACAATTGACGGTATTTCACGTCCTGCGATTACAACGATGTTGCCGTCGGGTGCCGGCGACAGTCGTGTGGTTGTGTTGGATTTGGGGGCAAATGTTCATTGTGATGAAGCAATTTTGTTTGATTTTGCCGTCTTGGGCAGTGTTTATGCCGAAGTTGTCGGCCATATGCCAAAACCAAAATTAGGCATCTTGAATATCGGTTCCGAAGAAACCAAGGGCAACGAAACATTGGTTCACTTGAACAAGATTTTATCCGCCCACAAGGATGAATTACCATACGACTATATTGGTTTTGTCGAAGGTAATGACATAAGTGCCGGTCGTGTTCAGGTTGTTGTGACCGACGGTTTTACAGGCAATATCGTATTAAAGACCGTCGAAGGCACGGCAAAACTGATTAAACGTGTTGTTGTTGAAAATTTCAAGAAATCTATTCTGGCAATAATTGGTGCGTTTTTCTTGGTCCACGTGTTCAAGCGGTTAAAGCACAAGATAGACCCACGTTCGTATGCCGGTGCAACGTTCTTGGGGTTGCGTGGATTTGCGGTCAAGACCCACGGCAACAGTGATGCCCTGGCGTTTGCCAATTCGATACATTACACGGCGGGGTTAAGCACAACGAACCTGAACGGTTTAATCGAAGAACGTGCCCGTTCTTTGGCCCAGATTCGTGAAGAAATCAAGAAACAAGACCTGTAATACAAAGGAATATTTTATATGCTAAAAAAAACAGATGTCGTCCTGTTCGATTTTGACGGAACATTATCTGCCCTGGATTCAAATGTTGAATTTGCCCGTTATTGTTTTCGTCGCAGTATTCGTCCGTGGTTTTATTTACCACTGATGGGGATTTGTGGGATTTGTTGTTGGTTGCGCCCAAGCGGCATTTGGTGGCGTGAAAATATTCGCCGATTTATCACACCTGATATGGTTCGTCGTTTTGCACCGGGCTTTATAAAGCAACATAAACGTGAACGTTTTGGCTGGGCCCGTGAACGTGTTCAATCCGAACGTGATGCTGGTCGCAAGGTTTTACTTATATCTGCCAGCACTGATTATTTAATCCCCGGTTTGGTTCGTGATATGAAATTTGATGCCGTTATATGTTCTAAAATGGATCAGAAACTTCCCTGGCGTTATAAGTTTTTGTGTTGGGGTCATAACAAGGTTGTTGCGATGGACGAATGGGCCAAGGAAAACAAGATTATTCCCAACGTTGTCCGTGCTTATTCCGACAGCACATCGGATTTGCCGATGATGGAACTGGCCCAAGAACAGGTATGGATTGACAAGAAGACGGGTTTAAGAAAATAACCCTAGTGCATATTTTATCTAAAAAGGTTAAAGTGTTTCTATGATGATTCTGGAAACACTTTTTGATTTATTAAGCGCATCTGCTGGTGCGATATGTGGGGCATTGTTTGCATTTTTTCTTAATCGCAAGCGCAATCAGAAAATGGCAAACCAACTAATCGTCAGTCGCCAGGCCCTGGAAAAAATCAAACTGGAAAATCAAGAATTATTAAAACAGGTCCAAGACAAAGAAAATTTAATCCTGCAAATGGAATTACAGATATTGGGCAAACATACCAATGCGTCCCAACATAAAAAACGGTCGCAGTGACCGTTTTTTTTCTATTTGTCTTCCCCGAAATCCATATTGCGCAGTCTTTCGGCCCGTGGGGCTATTTTCCCGATTGAAATTTGCATTTTATCTAAATCCGCCTGGGTCAATGCAAAGTGCTTTTCAATATCTGTTGCCCTGTCGTTCAAACGCCCCAGGTCAACCAGCAATACATCTAATTCTGCCTTTATTTTTGCGGCCACACGTTTAATTTTTATATCCGCCAACACCGACCGAATTGTATTCAGTGTTGCCCATAACGTTGATGGTGATACGATAAAAACTTTTTGCCGTGCGCCGTATTCAATTGTGCCTGGGAATTGTCGGTGCAACATTTCAAATATAGATTCTGACGCAATAAACATCATTGCAGATTCTGCGGTTTTTCCGGGTATGATATATTTTTCTGCAATTGCATCTATGTGCCGTTTAACGTCCGCTTCGAACTGTTTCTTGGCACCGGTATCATTTGCGTCCATCATCATACGGTTATAACTTTCCAGTGGAAATTTACTGTCTATAATCATATCCCCCGGCGGATACGGCAGGTGTAAAATACAGTCTGGTCGCACACCCGTATCCAAGGTATGTTGGAATGAATATGTTTCTGGTGGCATAATATCCTGCACTAAATCTTCCAGTTGTCGCTCGCCAAAGGTTCCCCGTGCCTGTTTATTGCCCATCAAGATATTTTTGAAATTTGCAATATCTGCGCTTATATTTTTCAATTCGATTGCATTTTGGTTTAACGCCCCCAGGCGTTCCGCCAGTCTTTCACGCAATCGTGCGTTATCCTCCCTCAGTCCCCCCAGGTCAATAACAGGTCGTTTTAACAAAACTGCGAACAGCAGAATAATAATTATAAACAATAACACAAAAATATAAGTTGTCATTTCCTAATCCTTTGCTATGATTATTATAAGAGGTTTTATATATGTTGCAAATGAAACTTTGTGGTGATTTAGTTTTGCGCACTGTTTGTGCGCCTGTGTCTGATATTACCCCTGAATTATTATCAACGCTGGACGAAATGGTTGAAATGATGCACGCCCAGAACGGGGTTGGTCTGGCGGCGCCCCAGATTGGGATGTTATCACGATTTTTAGTTATGATGGATCCAGATTCTGAAACTGTTTATCGTATGATAAATCCACGGATTTTATCGTTCAGTTCAACTACCTGCACACTAGAAGAAGGGTGTTTATCCGTTGTTGGTAATGATGGTTTGCCTGTTTTTGCGAACGTCACTCGTCCTGACAGTGTCGTTGTTGAATGGACTGATGAACGTGGCGACAAAAAAACAGCCCAGATGTCAGGATTACCTGCCCGTATTGTTCAGCACGAAACCGACCACCTGGATGGCAAGTTGTTCATAGATTATTTATCCCCACTGCGTCGTGAAATGGTTATGCGCAAGGTAAAAAAACGGAAATAATATGAAAGTTGTTTTAATGGGAACAAACGCATTTGTTGTCCCTATTTTTGATGCGATTAAAAATGCCGGTCACGATATTATGGCGGTATTTACCCGTGCGCCAAAGCCTACGGGCCGTAAACAGGTTTTAACACCATCACCGGTGCATTTATGGGCCGACGAGAATCATTTAAAGGTTCATACAAATATCAACGAATATAATTACAGACCTGATATTATTGTTGTAATTTCATACGGTGTTATTTTGCGTGACAATGTATTGTCGTCTGCGCCGTGTGTTAATATTCACCCCAGTTTATTGCCAAAATATCGTGGTCCGTCGCCAATACGAACGGCGATTTATAATGGCGACACAACATCTGGTGTATGCCTGATGTCTGTGACAGCTGAACTGGATGCGGGCGACATTTATATGTGTCGTGAATTTGAAATTGGTGTCAATGACACAAATGAAACCATAGAAGGCATCGTTTCAAAAATCGGTTCTGAAATGTTGATCAAATACCTGGAAAATCCGGCGGCGTATCCTGGGCATCCCCAGACTGGCACTCCAACCTTTACGCACAAGTGGTCGGGAACTGACGAAATAATCGACTGGTCACGACCTGTGTCGGAAATTCATAATCAGATTCGTGCGCTGGGGTGTGGTAGAACCAAGATAAACGGAATCGACGTCAAGATACTAAGGACCCAAATTCGGGATAACACCCTTGATATTTTGCAATTACAGCCATCTGGGAAAAAGCCAATGGATTGGCGCAGTTTTGTGAACGGTCTGCACGGTGCAGACATAGTCTTAGGAAAATAAATATGTCAAACGAAAAGAAATTAAATACAATTCCAAACTTGCCAAGGGTATGTCGGTATTGTGAACACTATTACGAACACACCGACAAAAAGGGCAGAAAACATTATCTGTGCTATAACGATGATGTCGTGAATATATTTTTCTTTGGTCCCCAGCGTATCGGACCAAGTGATACCTGTCAGAACTTTATGTATTCACAAAAACAAAAAGCACGCTAAGATTTTACAAGGGGGCAAAATGTCAAATGCAACTGAAAAGGTTTGTAAAAACTGTGTAAATTTTATGACGTCAACCGATAAACGATTTCGTCTTGTTTGTGAATGTTGTCGATTTGTATTTGGAACACAAAACGGTATGAACGTGCATTCGTTTGTTCGTCGCAGTGTAAAACCAACGGATACCTGCGCAAACTTTGCACAAAAAACACGATAAAGAAAAATGACACGCTACAAAGTTATCTTGGAATATGACGGCACCGACCTAATTGGCTGGCAGGAAAACCGCCAGGGTCCATCTGTGCAGTCGTTAGTCAAAGACGCCATCAGCAGTTTTTGTGGCGCACGTCCGGACGTCGTTGGGGCAGGGCGCACAGATTCTGGGGTTCACGCTGTTGCGATGACTGCGCACTTTGATTTAGAATCCGAACACGCCCCCCAGACAGTTATGCGTGCATTAAATTTTTATTTGACTGGCAAACCTGTATCTGTTTTATCTTGCGAGGTTGTTTCTGACGATTTTAACGCCCGTTTTGATTGCACCGCCCGTCATTACAAGTATGTTATTCTAAATCGCAGTGCGCCGCCTGTCTTAGGTCGTAAATACACGTATTGGGTGCCACGTCCACTTGATGTTGATGCGATGCAGCGTGCGGCGAACAGGTTATTAGGCAATCACGATTTCACAAGTTTTCGTGCATCAGAATGTCAGGCAAAATCCCCGGTCAAGACATTGGATATGATAAAGATAACAAAAAGCGGCGATGAAATTATATTTGAATTTTCGGCTCGTTCGTTTTTGCATCATATGGTTCGCAATATTGTTGGCACCCTGGTCGAGATTGGTCTGGGCAAACCACTTGATATTGACGCAATTCTGGCGGCAAAAAACCGCAGTGCGGCCGGACCGACGGCCCCCGCCTCAGGCTTATTTTTCATCCGTGCAGATTACTAATTATGGACCTAGTCGTTTAGCCAATCCTGGTCAGGACACAAGTTTTTTCTTGTTAGATATTGTTTCAAATTTTCTATTGTTCCATATGTTCCCTTTGCACCGTCGTAATGTGCTACTTCGCCGTTATTGAATAATTTGCAACAAAAATACCAGGTTGATGGGTCTTTTGAATCTATCTCTATCGCAACCAGGCATTTTCGAGATTGTAAATCACAATCGAAATATCTATTTTTTTCACCACCAAGCGAATGGAGTATTTGATGATTGAAACAGCGATTATACAATTCGTTCTGTAATTCTTGCTCGGTTATACTTCTTATTACGTGTTGTCCTTGGCCAAACTTTTGCCAAATTTTATCTTTGCAAATGATTTTTTCAGTTGAAACATCATATTCGCTAGAACTATACACATTGGTATGTTCAATTGTATGGATGGCGCCATCTGGTTCACAGGCTTCGCCAACAACGGGAGTGCAAATAGTATTATTTGGATTTTGTTTGCATTCTTTCAGGTATTTATCCTGTTCTGAAATCAGTCGAACCGCCAATTTGGCACATCCTGAATATATATCGTCTTCATTCATACCCGTGTCGCACCGAAGTAAGGCATACATACAATTAACGCCAAACTCATATGCAGAATATCCGGCAGATGGTTTCCAGGTGTTATTTCTGAAATCATTAAAGCAATCCATTGCCGTTTTTGGTAATATTTTACTTAGCAAAGTATTACCAACCGCCTTGGAATACCAATAAACAATTTCTTCCATTTCTATTGCATAACAGTTAAAAGCAAACAAAGACATACAAACAGATAAAATTTTTTTCATTATTTTTTTTTCTCCCGCAAAAAATAGACCGCCACAGGTTTTCTGGCGGTCGGGGAGTTGGTAATCACTTCATCGTTGATTCTGTTGTTTTTGGGTTGCCCCTGTTGTATAACAAACAGCCCCCCGACTTATTAAGTCAGGGATAATTAACGATACAAAACCACACCAAGCGTATCGGATTGCGATATGCTTTGGTTTTGTAACGGATGAAGTGGGCTACCACAGCCCCGAACCCATATCCCTATGGATTCAAAACGAATTTTATCACAAATACGTAAAAAAACAAATTGTATTATCTTTCCTAATTCCAACGACGATTGCGTGGCATATATTTGATATGGTCATCTGGATATATTACAAAACCGCCACGCAGAATTTTATGCGCACAGGACTCGGACTTTATATCAAAATACGAAACAATGTATTTGATGCTATCGTCATTGCATAACAATTTTATATTTTTCATCAGTGGCACAAACTTCTGAACATAAACTATATTACCATATTTGAAAATTCCCTGTTCGTGCTTGCGCCGTTTGTTTGGTGTGTCGGCATCTTCGCCATTTAATTTCTTCCAGGTGTCAAATGCGAAATAGTGATTTGACGCCCGTGATTTATTAAATTCTAATTTGCCATCATCGCCGACCCCTGCAACCAGTTCGTTATCACTTGTCGCCAAGAATATAGGTGTGGGATTTGTGTGGACTAAAATTATACCAATACATATAAACAGTCCGCAAAAGATATAGTTAATTTTTAATTTAATCGTTCTGATACAGACCAGTCCCACAAATGCAATCACAAAGCATATAATTGCATTATTTGGAATGTGTGGCACCGTCAGATTTGCATACGGCAATTCAGAAATAAATCTTGCCCCATCCAATGTGAAATCGTAAATTTCGTGCGCCCAATCTATGGGATGGTGGAAACCTAAAAATGTTGTCAGCATACCAACAATAACCAGTGGCATAATCAAGAACGAAAACAGGGGTAATAACCCCAGGTTCCCGACCAGGCCGTATATTGGAATTGCACCAAAGTGCGCCGCAACAAACGGGGCGGTCCATATTGTTGCCACAATCGACGTCAGTATTGCGCCCCACAGAATCTTTAATAATTTGTTATTTGGCATTTTGGGGTTTATATCAGAATATACCCACACCAAACCGAACACCGCCGCAAATGATAATTGAAAACCTGCTTGCATAACATAATGTGGGTTGATTAAGAATATCAGGCAAAATGCAATTGCGACATTGCGCACAGAAATTACACTTCGTCCAAATATAAATGCTGCGAATATCAGTGTTGTCATCAAAAATGCACGAATTGTTGCAACGTCAATTCCAGATAAAAACAAATAAAACAACAGGCCACACCACGCACACCCCAATGCGGGAATTTTTGCAGGGATTCGCCGTGTCACATATGGTATTAACCTGAATATGAAATAAAACACTATGAACAGCCACCCACCAACCAATGTCATATGAAATCCGCTAATTGACCAAACGTGTCCGATACCGCTGGCGGTCCAGATTTTTGCATCGTCTGATGGTATTGCGTTCTTGTATCCTAAAACCAAACTGTCCACCAGAAAAGATTCTGTCTTGTTATGAACTGTGTTTCGCAGTGAATTTACATTTGTGTTTTTAGTGTGTTCAATAACTTCGATGCTGTTTATATATCCTGTTGCAGTCAGTTTATTAAAGTATGCCCACCTTGCGTAATCAAATGTTTCTGGTGCGTATGCCGCCGTCGGCTTAAACAGACCGACGTTTGCTTTTATTCGGTCGCCAACCTGGGCCAGGGCGACATCATTATTCACAGAAACCCGAATAATGGCATTGCCGGCGCCAGCCTTAATGTCGTCTGCATTGACGTTCAAATATATTCTGCTTTTATTTTCTGTGACGTCGATTGCCTTGACCGTTCCAATGATGTCCAGATTGTGTAAATTTGATTTTATGACAGGCGTATTTATAAAATCAGTAAACGCCATTGCATAGCAAAACCCAAATCCAGCAATCAGTATAGCCCTTAAAATAATCGGCACCTTTTTGACCAAGGATATTATGGCGAATATCACGGCAGCCAGGCCGGGGCAAATAACCCCTGGCTCAAACGGCAGCGAAAAATAAATCCCCGCCCCAGCCGCCATTAAAAACGGCACATACAAGAACAGGTTAATATACTGATTTTCAATCCAATCCCGCATAGGGCAAGTATAGGATTTTATTTCTGTGTATATCAAATAAATAATTGTCTTTATAAAAACACACCGCCGACAATTACTTGCCGACGGCTGCTCCCTTCCTTCCGGTTATCCGGAAACTGTTTTAGTCCTGTTCCACGCAGTGCCTTGATTATTATTAAGCGGCCTTTGCGATGTTGGACATAATTGAATTGTCTGCGCTGTCCATTGCTTTTTTGGCTTCTGCGAAAACCATTTCTTTTACACGCAATGCCAATGTTTTTGTATCCATTGTTTCAGCGGCGACATCAAAATTATCTGTGCGAATTTGCAGTGAAACATATGCCCCCACCAATGACGCACGTGACAAATCTTCGATAGAACGAGGTGTATTATTGTGTCCGATTTTCAATTCGTCGGCCAGTGATATAATCTGGCGATCTTCGTTAACCCAAACGGTTGTTGTCAGGACTTGGTTCAAGGCTATCATAATTTCTTTAATGTTTTTTGTCATGCGCGGTTCCCCTCCTTTCTGGGCGTATGTTGTAAAATTATCTTACTTTTTATGTAAATACGTCGGTATTTACAAATCGGACAGACAATTTTTTATTTTTTGTTTTTGTTTTCCTAAAATACTGCGGTTTTTAGCGGTTTTTCAGGTTTTTTATTTCTTCTTCTCTTGTCTATACAAACATCTTAGAACAAAAACGAATCGGACGTCAAGCATAAAATATAAATATTTTCATTTTATTTGAAATTTTTTTAATTTTATTTGCTGTGGCATAAAATACCATAAAATAATTATAAAATGTCATTGACAACCATAAAATGCCGTGCTACATTCGACGTGAAGTCAGGAAAGGATGGCGGGACAGCGTCCCAAAATAAAGAAGATCATAAAATGTCATTGTTTCTCTCATCTTATGAAAATCGTTTGGATACCAAGGGGCGTATTTCTGTTCCTGCATCCTTTCGGGCTTCGGTGTCTGATGAAAAATTTGCTGGCATTGTTTTATATCGTTCATTTACTAATAATTGTATCGAAGGGTTGACATTATCCCGTATGGAACAGATGGCGGCGGCCACTGACAAGATTGGTGTCTTTGACAGTGGACTTGATGATTTAACGGCCTTGTTATTTGCAGATGCACGTCAATTGGCATTTGATGTGACGGGGCGTGTTGTTATACCTGCGGATTTGTTGGCGCACGCTGGGATAACTGATACTGCGGTTTTTGTTGGTCGTGGTAACAGTTTTCAGATTTGGAATCCTGATGCATTTCGTGCGGCCCAGGCCAAGTCCCTGGAAAATCTGCGCAAAAGCCGTCCAAACCTGCGGATTGGCGATTGAGTTTTTTCTTTTCTTGTCTTGTTTAGCACCCCGTTGGGGTGTTTTTTTTTATGTTTGCGTGTAATGTCACAAAATGATATAATAAATCAAAAGGAATAATGGGAAAGGTATGAAGAAAATCAGTTTTTCTGCGGTATTCGCTGGTATTTTATTTGGTGTGCAGTTGGCGGCAAATGCTGCGTATCCTGCATATCCGTCGTATCAGGCGTCCGGTGTTAATAATCAGATGATGTATTTGCCATCTGCTAACAGTCAGGTTGTGTCAACCGCCACTGTGCCTACGGTTTATAATCCGGCATATAATTCCGTTGCGGCGGCCCAACCAAATCGTATAACGGGTGCGTTGCCACGTGTTGGTTCGACCCAGACAACCGCAGGTCGTCAGTATTATCAGCCGGCCGATTATGATAGACTGGCGGACAGTGGTCTGTATGTTGGTTTGTCTGTTGGTTATACTGCATCTGTGATGGGGGCTATGAAATCTGATTATATTGGCGAAGAAGATGCCTATACCGTCCCGGGGGCGTTTCGTGATGCGGATTTTGATTCTGATACCATAATTCCGCTTCAGGTTTCGGTTAGTGCGGCATTAAATAATGATGTTCGTGTTGATTTTTCGTATTTACGTTATTCGGGGTTATCGTATCCGAATACTGTCCAGACCGATGACGGTGCCGGCGATTTTGTCGAGGCTCAGGTTGACGGCGGTGCAATCACGGCAAACGCAACAATGTTAAATGTGTATTATAATATTGACTCGTTCACAGGGTTCTTGGTGGGCGGTTCGTTGCGTCCATACATTGGTGCCGGTGTTGGTATTTCATTAAATACAATTGCGGACTATGTTGTTTATGACAATACATTTTATTCTGTGAAGGATCCAGCCTATGCGAATGCGGGTCAGTTGACTGGTATTTCTGATATTTATGCCTATCACAATGGCGGCACAAGTGAACAATTGGCCTTTATGTTCGAAGGTGGTATTACCACCGAACTCGAAGGTGGTATAAAAATGGACTTCTTTGTCCGCTATGCCAACCTGGGCAAGATAAAAAATTCTGGCAGTATTGTATTAAGTCAAATTGAATGGTTGGGTGACGGTGCCGGTGGCGAATACGAAGCGCCATACGACAGTGTTTTTCACTACACTAATTGGTATGAAAGCGGACGTTTAGGGTTGGTTGACCTGGGGGTCCGTCTAAGATTACAGTTCTAGTATCAGGTATCCAGACCGGGCGTCTGCCCGGTTGTGTTGGTTTTTTTATGGGCGACAGGGGGCAATACACAGATGCGCACAAAATCATTTTTTTACTATTCTTTATTGGCGGCATTGGTGCCAACGGTTGCCGATGCGGGTATTCGTGTTGGGAATTTGTCACGCAATAATGCCCAGGGCTATCAACAGGTCAACGAAATGCGTTATGGTGCCGTCGAAACAAATCAGGCGGCGGCCGCCGCCGTTGCGGCAATCCCTGCTGAATTGCCGATTGCGGTTGCAAATGCAAAATTGGCGCAGCAAATTCGTGATAATGATACGGATGCGCCGATTGGTATTTCTGACCTGGAACGTTGTTCGATGATTTATCCAAATGGTGAATTTGCCTGGGCTAAACCGACATTGGGTGTCGGGACGGGTGGTGCCGCAAAATGCACTGCGGTTGTGGAATTGCGTGCCATTGGTATGGGCGAAGATGGTGGTGATGCGATTCTTGCACGTGCGAATTTGGGGGCTGGTGATACATTTAATTGCAATATATCTGAATTTAACGATGTAAATTGGTTGCCTGCGGCGGGTATGGTGGAATTTCCTGCGGACCGTGAACCAACAATCGATGATGTTGTTGAAGTGTTAAACCGTGAACAACGTCAAAATGCCGGTATAAAAATTGCTACTGGCACGGTGTTGGCGGGCGTTGCTGGTAATATTGTTGGCGAATCCAAGCCCGGCAGTGACAGTTTGCTTGGTGGTGGCCGTGCCAAAACACAAAGCACAATTGTCGGTGCCTTGTCAGGGGCGGCAATTATGGCGGGCAATGTCTATGCAGGCAAGGTTGCAGGCGATATGATTTTATCAACCGGTGTCAATGCGGCGGCGGGTGGTGTTGTTGGTAATATTGTTGCCAGTGGCGATTCTGTGTTGCGTATTGAACCGTGTTTGGTTGACGACAAGGAAACCAAGTGCTTATGGGGTGTGATTGAACAGGTGTCCGATATAAACGGTCCGGCATATGTATCTGCGACAAATATAAATGATTTTCGTGTTTGTGATGCTGACGGTAAAAATTGCACTCGCCAAGATTTGGCATC
>JAFURS010000004.1 GCA_017471805.1 Alphaproteobacteria bacterium | reverse complement strand
GCAATTTGATTCAGTTGTTCAATTTTCTGTTTTGTTTCTGCGTCTATATTTTTATTTTGCATATGATTCAGAATATCGATAAATGTGAACAGCGAATTTGGATGCCCAGATGTTTTCATAGAGTCAATAGCCTTATTCAACATACTCATCAGCACAGCATCATACCAATCATCGACATTGGACGTAAAACGTTCTGCGCCCGGCGCATTTTTTTGTTTCAGTGTCCGGTATGCTTCGTTGACCTGTTTAATTTTATCTTCTGCCGCTTTATTACATGGATTTTTATCAGGATGATACTGCAACGCCAACTTACGCCACGCCCGACGAATTTCATCATCGGTTGCGCTTGGTGTGATACCCAGCATTGAATATGCTTGTTCTTTTGTCATTGGTGGCAAACTTAGACAATAAAAAGCCACTTGTCAAACAAATTCCCTGTTGCAAAAAATCAAAAGATGTTTAATATATAAACTTTAATTAAACACACAGGGGTAAAGATATGCCAGCAAAAACAGTTCAAGAAATTGTCGCATTATGTAAACGTCGTGGATTTATATTCACAGGTTCTGAAATTTACGGTGGTCTGGGTGGTGCATATGACTATGGTCCATACGGTGTCGAACTGATGAAGAATATTCGCAATGCGTGGTGGAATTCAATGATATACTCACGTGATGACATCGAAGGATTGGATGCGGCCTTGATATCGAACCGCCTGTTATGGAAATATTCTGGACACGAAGCGGGCTTTTCCGATCCATTGGTTGAGTGTAAAAAATGTGGTGCCCGTATGCGCCAAGATAAAATGAAAGACACATCAAAATGTGACAACTGTGGCAGCACTGACATCACAGAACCACGTGCGTATCAGTTAATGATGGGGCTGTCGATTGGTGCGACGGCGGACGGTGCAATAAATGCATATTTGCGTCCTGAAACTGCAACCACTACATATACGAATTTCAAAAATGTCTTGGATGCCCGTCCACACAAATTACCATTTGGTATTGCCCAGATTGGCAAGGCGTTCCGTAATGAGATTTCCCCACGTGGATTTGTATTTCGTATGCGTGAATTTGAACAGGCTGAAATGCAGTATTTTGTAAATCCTGTTGATGACGAAAAATATCACAAAATGTGGATGGATGCCCGTATGGCGTGGTGGATTGACGTTTTGGGCATTCCTGCGGAAAAATTGCGTTTTATGCCACACGAAAAATTGGCCCACTATGCCAAGGCCGCTGTTGACATTGAATATGAATTTCCCGATGGCTTTGACGAAGTCGAAGGAATCCACAACCGTCAGGATTTTGACCTGGGGTCACATACCAAGGCGCAATCAGATTTTGAAATTCACGCCAATGTTTTGGAAAATCACGACAGCACAACCAAACTATCGTATTCGGACCCGCAAAGTGGCGCAAACTTTTTGCCATATGTGATTGAAACGGCGATGGGTGTAAATCGTGCGATGTTGGCGGTTATGATTCAGGCCTATAACGAAGAAGACCTGGGCGACGGCAAAACCCGCACTGTCTTAAAGTTAAAGCCGGCCCTGTCGCCGGTCAAGGCGGCGGTTATCCCATTGGCCCGCAATATTCCTGAATTACTTGAAATATCGAATGACATTGTGTCTGATTTGCGTCGCCTGTCGATTGGTCGCATTGAATTGGAAAATTCTGGCAATATTGGTAAAAACTATCGTCGTCACGACGAAATTGGGACACCGGTCTGCATAACTGTTGACCACCAAACCCTAGAAGACAATACCGTCACCCTGCGTCACCGTGACACAATGGCCCAGGAACGGATTGCAATTTGTGATGTTCCACGTCGATTACAAGAAATTGTAAATGGTTAAAAAATCCCCGTTTGGGGATTTTTTTATGCAAAAACACCAAAAAAAATACAAAATAAAGTGGTTTTGCATAAATTTTTCGACAAAACGCTTGACTTTTGATATAAAAAACATAAAATTTGCATAAACTTTTCGCCAATACGGCGTGAACATAATAACCAAATATAAACAAGTAAGAGAAAGAGATATGAGCGAATTTGCAATCTGTCAAACCGGTGGTAAGCAGTATCGTGTTGCCCAGGGCGACATTATCAAGGTTGAAAAACTGGATGCAGCCGGTTCGGTCGAATTTGACCAGGTTTTAATGGTTGGTGACAAGATTGGCACACCATACGTTGACGGTGCCAAGGTTGTTGCCGAAGTTATCGAACAGAAACGCACTGACAAGGTTTTGGTATTCAAGAAAAAACGTCGCCAGAACTATCGCCGCACAGCCGGTCATCGTCAGTTCATTACTGTTTTGAAAATCACAGAAATCAAAGCATAAGGGGGCAGAACTATGGCACATAAGAAAGCGGGTTCCGCATCAATGAATGGCCGTGACTCGGCCGGACGCAGATTAGGTATTAAAAAATCTGGTGGCAGTCGTGTTATCCCAGGCAACATCATTATCCGTCAGCGTGGCACATCTGTCCACCCAGGATTAAATGTTGGTATGGGTAAAGATCACACAATCTTTGCCAAGATTGCAGGTATTGTAAAATTCAAACGTGGCAATGGCGACCGCAGAACGGTTTCTGTTGTTCCCGAAGAATCTGCAAAATAAGAAATCCCCAATTGGGGATTTTCTTTTATAAAAAAACACCCGATTGGGTGTTTTTTATTTACTGAACATCTGGTGCGATTGCGCCCATTGGGCATACAGCGGCACAGGTTCCACAACTAATACATTTGCTGGAATCTATAACATATTTGCCGTCTGCGCCCTGTGAAATTGCGCCAACTGGACACATACCTGCACACGTTCCGCATCCAATACATTTGCTTGGGTCGATTTTATAAGCCATTTTATACTTCTCCTTTTTTTATTCACGATTAAACAGACTTAACAAATATTGGAACATTGCAATAAATGAAATATACAAATGCAATGCGCCCAAAACAGCCATTTGATTTTTTTGTGTTTCATCACCGATAACATCATATGCACGTTTTAGATTCTGCATATCATATGCGGTAAACAGTGCAAAAATCAACACACCAATCAGACAAACAATTGTTCCAAATGTGCCACCCAGCATTGCCGGCCAAATAAAGGACAGTAATCCAACCAGGATTAACCCAATCATACCCATTGTCAAGAAAACACCCATAAACGACAGGTCTTTGATTGTTTTATAACCGAACATTGCCATACAGGCAAACATAATTGCCGCCAAAACAAACGCCATTAAAATAGATGTCGGATTAACACTTAACGCAACGGCAATTAACGGTGTCATTGTCACACCGATTAACACCGCATATAACGCCAACAGCAATGCCGCAGACGATGGTTTCATACTAAAAACACGCACCTGGGCCCAGATTGACAATGCCAATCCACCAAACAGCAAGACATAATACAGTCCTGACATACCACCTGTTTGGAAATTAAACAGATATTGTAATCCGCCCCCCCAGATTGTTAAGTATGCGGCCACCGCTGTCAATCCAACGGCACCAAACATCAACGCAAAAATGCGTTTCAGATAAAGATCAATTACACTTTATTTAAATTTTTTAATTTGCATCTGATATTTCTCCTTGTTATTTAGCAAATATATAATACAATGAAAGTCCAATTTCAAGACCAAAAGGATATAAAATGCCAACACATCATCAAGCACAAGTCACAAAACGTGTACGAGAAAAAGGACCACATCCTGACCTGATGAAAAAGACATCCCAGGCAGACACTGCGTCTGCCCTGCAAAGAGAGTTAGAACAGGCCAAAAAGAAATTGGAACAAAAAATTGCGTTGCAGGACCACAAAGCAGTTGAAAAATTGAATCAAATCATTGCTAATCTCGAAGGGACCATTGCACGTCAGAAATTACAACAACAAAAAATCTAAGGATAATAAATGCCAAAATTTAGACACAGCCCTGTGGCATACGCTATCAGTCGTGCGGCCACGGCCCGTGAAATCAAGGAATACTCAGAATGTTTTGAAAACAAACGTAATCGTAATTCTGCCTTGACGGGTATTCAGGCAAAAATCAGTGAAATTACCAAGAAAATCGAATACTTGTATTCACTGCCAAACCCAAATATGAAACAAATCGAAAAGTTGATAGAAATTCGCAATAATCTGGAACAGACCTTGACCAGATGTCGCTAGTTTTCTAGCAGGAAAGGGGAAACGTAAATGTCGATAACAATAAATCCAATCTCGCCGGTTGCATTTTCTGTGTTGGGGTTGGATATTCGCTGGTATGCATTGGCATATATTGCGGCATTTGTTGTTGGTTATTGGTTGGTGCGTCGTCTGACGTCATCACGGACCAGTGTTGTTTCCCTGACCAAGCAAGAACTTGATGACCTGTTGACGGCCATAATTATTGGTGTGATACTTGGCGGTCGTCTGGGGTATGTTCTGTTTTATAATTTTGGATATTTTCTTTCACACCCGGTCCAGATTTTTGCTCTTTGGCACGGTGGTATGAGTTTTCACGGCGGTTTAATCGGTGTGATTTTATCTGTCTTTTATTACGCCCACCGGCACAAGAAAAGCGCACTGTCGTTGTTGGACATATTGGCGGTGGTTGCGCCAATTGGTCTGTTTTTTGGTCGCATTGCGAACTTTATAAATCAAGAGGTTATGGGCCGTCCTACAGATTTGCCCTGGGGGATTGTATTCAATGGCAGTTCTGTTATTCCCCGTCACCCCAGTCCTTTGTATGAAGCCGCCACCGAAGGCATATTATTATTTATAATAATGTATTGCCTGTATAAATATACAAGACTGCGCCGGTATCCTGGTGCATTGGGTGGCATAATGGGTATGGGGTATGCGATATTCAGAATCCTTTGCGAACAGTTTCGGGCCCCAGATGCGCACATCGGATTTCTAACAACGTGGGGTCTAACGATGGGCCAGTTGTTATCTGGCATAATGTTTTTTGCAGGATTGTTAATTTTTATATTTGCAATTCGCAAAAAATAATGTAAAATAACCGCCGTTGACCGGAATTAAGTCGGTTAGCAAAAAGTTTAGGATGGTTGGCAGAGCGTGTCGAGGCGTGCGTGTCTTGACTACGAGTGTCAGCGAAGTGCGGTGCCAGTATGATTTATCATACGCAGCACCAAAACCGTAGGTTGAAAGACCGACGAAAAAAGTTTAGGATGGTTGGCAGAGCGGTCGAATGCGGCGGTCTTGAAAACCGTTGTGGGGGCAACTCCACCGGGGGTTCGAATCCCTCACCATCCGCCATAAAAATCAGATGCCCGTTTGGGCATTTTATTTTTATGTTGCGATGGTTGGATGAGGCCCCCGGGGTTCGACAACAAGTAGATTTTGCAATCCTTGATTGCGAAATCGTCACGGTTGCCCCGCAGGCCCCCGTGCCAAGGGAATACGAGAATACAGTATTAGAAAAATCATAAAAATCGCCAGGGAAAGATTTTTATAGATTTTTATTATAGTGTATCGAGGCCCCCTCACCATCCGCCATAAAAATCAAATGCCCGTTTGGGCATTTTTTATATTGACAAAAAGGAATAGACGTATTAACATCAACGACGTGATTTGTGATGGTCAATGCTATCGCAGACACTGTCCGCTAATGCGGATAAATATAAATAGGGTTCATCACCCAAAACTCAAAGGAGTAAAAGATGAAAAAGATTTATGACGATCCCAATGTCGTTATATACTCAAAAACTGAAACAGATCCTGTTTTCCAAGAAGTAAAAACATCAGATGGCAAACTTTTTAATACGCCCAAACCGACGATTTATGATCTGGGAATTGGGCTGGGGGCTGCGGAATTGATGTTTATAAACCCAAATACCGGCGAATGGCTACATGGTGGCGATGGTGAAATTATGCCAATAAGCACAAAGTCGAATAAAGTTGTGTTTAATGAAAAAGTATGGTCGTTAAGTGGGCTGGCTACGCATTTACAAAGTAAATACCCAGAATCTAAATGTCCAGATGCTCAGGTGTATGATTTTTTTGCATATGGAGATGAAAACCTAACATTAGCAAGAAGAGAACGTGAGTTTTTGGAGAAATACTACAACGTATCCATCCCAAAGGGGCGTTTCGAGATTCTTGCCGAACAAAGATATTTGGCGGAACAAAAAAAACAGAATGCAGATTGTCTCCCTAAAAAAGATGATTATAAGGTCATAGACTGGGTAAATGCAGATTTGAAGTCGGTTAAAGGCTTTAAGTGGTCTGTTGATGATACAGAATTTGCAGGTGAAACAAATAAGTTTCGAGAAGTCTTCAAACAAATTGTGGCTTGCTTGTATGAACGAATGCCACAGGTTTTGGATGTTGAGATGATTCGTGTCTTGTCAAACTCCAATGCGTTATTTAATCCCACAATTAAAAAGATTATTGGTATTTCTGGTGAAGTTCCTGTAGTAAATGGTAATATTGGTGGTCTAGAAGTTACTAATATTCCAAATAATCACAGACATATCGATACATATACGGACAGTATGTGGATAGAAGTGGTTCCAGGGTGGCTTTACATTTGGGGGCTGTATTCCAATAATGATTTAAAAAAGAAACTGCAAACGCTATTAAAGTTATACGGAATAGATTTTGCTAAACTTAAAATGTCGCTCCGGGTAGAAAGATAATAAAAAACACCCCAACGGGGTGTTTTTTATTTGTATAAAGTGTAAAATGCACCACGGGTTGACCCCTGTTTAGATATGTGGCCCCGCTTTACCAATACTTGAACCGCCTTGCGAATTGTTTCTGGATTTTTATTCATCATAGATACAATTTGTTGCATAGTTAATTCTGGGGATTTATGAAACTGTTCCAAAATCTCTTTCTGTATTGCAGACAGTTTTGCAATACTTGTGCCACGGGCTTTCGCAATTTTGTCTTCCATTTGTCGCTTTTGTGCAACTAATGCACGAACAAAGAACGTCAGCCAAGGTTCGTAATTTATTTTGTCGCCCCATATGGTTTTTTGTGTTCCACGTAATGCACGATAGTATGTGTCCTTGGTTGCCTCTATAATAGATTCCATAGATGTGTATGGCATATATGTATATCCACTTTTCAGCATCAGCATAACGGTTAATGCACGTGACAGGCGACCGTTTCCATCGGTAAATGGGTGGATAGACAGAAAATGTATCACAAATACCCCAATTGTAATAATAGGGTGAAAAAATCTATCATCCAATGTATCGTTTGTCCATCTTATTGTTTCGCTCATCTTACGTGGTGTGTCAAATGGTGTAGCGGTTTCAAATATAGAACCAATTTCGTTGCCGTTTGCATCAAATGCTGCAACACGGTTGCTATCCTTTTTATATTCACCACGATGGCGGACATCCTTATCAGAATAGTTCAATAACATTTTATGCAACTGTTTAATGTAATTTTCACTAAGCGGTATAGAAGCATAGTTTTCAAATATAGTATTTATTACATCTGAATAGCCCGCAACTTCCTGCTCGTCTCTGGTGGCAAATGATTGACGATTTATATTGGCGAACAATGCCTCGATTTCAGCGTCGGTCATACGATTGCCCTCTATACGATTAGATGAACCGACAGATTCAATCGTTGCAACCCGACGCATAACACGCAACTCGTCCGCAGACAGTTTTACCGCCCCGCCCGCCCACGCCCCATTAAAAGCATCTATCTCGGCAATACCGTTCAGCATTTCTGGTGTGATAATAATATCTAAATTATTAGGCATACTAAATCCTTTTAATATTTTGCCAGATTTTACCAAATAGTTCCCAGAAAGTCAATAATTTTCCCAAATTGTTCCCAGATAATATGATTTTTATACCAGAACATCCCCCTGGAATTGGTGGGTGTCATCCGCTGTATTTGCCGGTCGAAAATAATGTCCATTCACGTTTGCGACGTGCCACCAGACCCGCCGATAATACCCCCTGTGTTTTGTTCCACGCCTTCCAGGCGGCTTCTGGGGTCGGGTATGTTTTGCTGTGAAAAAGTGGATTGTTGATATACTTCAAGATTGTTGATTTGCGGAAATTTACAACCCCGATATTAAATACTAATGCAACCAGTGCATCAAATTCGTGTTGGCCCAGCGAAATCTGAACACTGGTGTTAATGGCAGTTTCGGCTGTGGCAATATCGTTCCGCAGTAAATTTGTTGCCTGGACCTCGTTCAGTGGCGAATTAAAAACTTCGCCCGCTTTTATCAGATGTCCATATCCAATCGTTGCCCCCGGCGGAATCGGGACGCCTGATTTAATTGCCCGGCCCGTTGCATCATCATATACAACGTGATGTCGGTTGCGCATAACACAGCCTTCCAGTTCTTTGATTAGTTTAATTCCATTGTCACTTGTTTTCATAAAAAATCCTTGTAAATAAAAATCCCCACCGCACGGGTTGGGGAAAGTAAAAAACGACCAAACGGTCGCCTAAATCACGGATGATTATATCATAAAATAGTAAAAAAATCAACTAAAATAAATTAGTTATGTTTGTTGGTTTTGGTCGGACCAAATATGTCTGGTGGCTTTATTATACTGTATTGTGAAAATAACAAACAGGATAAAAAATGAAAGCAAAAAAGTTAAATTTTAGTTATGAAAATGTATGTGATTTTTTGGGCTGGTTGCGTGATTTTTACACGAAAAAGTATCGTGACGATGCCTGGGGCGACCTGGATGGTGTTTCATTATATGATATAACCGACGCCCAGTGGGACAAAGCAATGCAGGCGGACAAATTTATTTATGGTTTTGATTCTTTGTCACGTTCTGAATATCCAGACACAAAGCAACTGTATCTAAATTTTGAACAGCATCGTGTTGACCCAGATACTGGCGAATATTATCTTGATTTAGATTCAGAAATGATTGGGCCTGAAATGTTTGATAAATATCTGTGCCAATGTGCCGCCCAGCAATAAAAAAGGGGGATAGTATGAATATATGTATTTATCGTGGCACAAATGAAATCGGTGGCAATTGCATAGAATTGTCAACCGATAAAACACGAATTTTATTGGATGTTGGCACGCCATTGGAATCTATGGAATCAGATGCACCATTGGATACATATCGTGTGCCGGTCGATGGGCTTTATTCAGACCAGACGCCGGGTCTTGACGCAATATTTATTACCCACGGACATCCTGATCATTACGGTTTATTGCCGTTGGTAAATTCCAAGATACCTGTCTATATGACACCTGCGGTTCACAAGGTATTAACCCAGATTCAGCCGTTATTACCCGGGGATTTTGATATTTCACATCTGAATATTATTCAAATCGAGCCTGGTCAGCGTGTCCGTATTGGTGATTTTTGGGTTAGGGCGCACCTGGTTGACCATTCGCCTGCATCTGTCGGGTACGAGGTTTCAGATGGCACCACACGTGTGGCCTACACTGGGGATATTCGTTTTCATTCGCATATGTCGGCCCAGTCGTGGGCATTTGCAGATGCTGCAAAAAATCCAGACTACTTAATTGTCGAAGGCACACGTCTGTCCCGAACAGATGATACCACTAACGAACGCTTTCCGACCGAAACTTGTGTCCACCAGGCCATTTGTGAACAACTGTCCGCATCTAACAAATTGACTTATATCAGTATGTCATCGCAAAATTTAGACCGGTTATGTTCGGTAATTCGTGCTTGTGAATTGACGGGTCGCACATTGGTAATCGACCCTTATACGGCGGCATTACTGGATGTGTTTCACGAATGTTTTCCGTCGATTCCAAATATCAAGTTTCTGGATTTTGTAAAAATATATTACGGAATCAGTGATGAAATTGCTGATAAAATGAAGCAACGTGGCATTTTTTACACCCACAAATCGCACAAGATAACCGCCCAGAAAATTCTGGACAATCCGACAAAATATGTGATTAAATACAATTGGCGTCTGGCGCAGTGGCTAAATCGCAATGGTGTATCAGACTATGACTTTATTTATTCTATGTGGCACGGTTATATGGAGCGTAAAAACACCTGGGATCCACATCAGGACAAGATAGTTGAAATTCATACATCGGGCCACGCATCAAGTGAAGCATTGTGCAAATTCATAGACCAGATTGCACCAAAACAGATTATACCTGTTCATACAGAATGTAAATCTGCATTTGCGACACGTTTTAATGTGCCGACATTAGTTTTGAATGACAAAGAAGTAAAAAGGATATAAAATGCCCCGTGCGCTAAATGAAATGTTGTTTAATCGCTTAAAAGCCTCTGGAAATTTATCGGCCTTAACGGATTGTCTGCGAAAAAATCCGCATTTAATGTTGAATTTGCGTGGCACCTATGCGACTGTTTATTACAAGGGGTTGCGTGTTTTGGAAATCTGCCAAGACGGTAAATTTGGTTTTACGCCTGAATATGTTTCTGGGGCAACATTGACTAATTCTTCGGTTTTTGGAAAATACATAAGTCTTAGTGATGATGGTTGTCATTTCAGAATATGTAATGATAGGATTGTCGATTTTCCGTGGACTGAATTTTTTTCTGTTTTCATTTCTGGCATTGACGGGTGGCGTTCTGATAACCAAGAAAAATGTGAAAAAGAAATTCAGCAACGTATCGTAATGGAAAACAATTCGTTTGGTGACGCATCGGCAACCGACTATTTTATTATCGATACCGAATACACTGAACAGGGCAACCCAGACGGTGGCAGATTTGATGCGATTGCATTAAAATGGTCACGTGCGATGCGTGCCAGTCACAATTATAAACCTGGACTTGCCTTGATAGAGGTAAAGGTCGGCAGCGCTGCAATCGAAGG
>JAFURS010000056.1 GCA_017471805.1 Alphaproteobacteria bacterium | reverse complement strand
TTTTAATATTGCACGTGCAATTGCGATTCGCTGTTTCTGGCCACCAGACAACAGGCCACCACCTTCGCCGACCTGGGATTTATAGCCGTCTGGAAATTCCATTATAAAATCGTGGGCGTTGGCGGCACGGGCGGCGGCAATGACCGCTTCGTCAGATGCGTCAGGACAGCCATATTTTATGTTGTCTTCGATTGTGCCGTTAAACAAGAATACAGATTGTGATACCTCTGCAATATTCTGGCGCAGGGATTTTAATGTGTATTTCTTGATGTCGGTTTTGTTTATAGTGATTTTCCCAATTTGTGGTTCGTAAAAACGTTCCAGCAAATTAAATAATGTTGTCTTGCCACCGCCTGACGGACCAACCAAGGCACAAACACTGCCCGCAGGAACACGAAGGTTTATGTTCTTTAATACGGGTTCGTTCGGATTGTATGCAAATGATACGTCGTGGAATCCAACAGATAAATTCTTGGCGGTCAGTTCACGGGCGTCTGGCGAATCGGTGATGTCGGGTTTGCTGTCCAGGAATTGGAACAGGATTTCCGCCGCCAACAGTCCGTGTTGTAATGTGTCGCCGGTGCTGGTAATAGATTTTGCCGGTTTGTATGCAGCCGTTAATGCCAATAAAAATGCGGTAAAGTCACCGGTTGAGATTGCACCACTGGCAATAAAGTGTCCACCCATAATCATTGCAATGCACAGACCAATGGAAATCATAAATTCCATTAACGGTGAACGCAGGGCGTTGGCCTGGGTGCTTTTATATGCGTTAACAATAGATGTGTTTAGTATGCGGGCAAAATTTTTTTCTTCCCTTTCTTCGGCGGCAAAAGCCTGAATCGTTTTGATGCCGTGCAGGGATTGGTTTAATTGCTGAGATACATTGTTGGCAATACCGAATGACTGGCGGGACAGTTTGCGACGTTTGCGCATAATAAGAACCATTGGTATCATAATTGCCGGTGTTAAAAACATCAGAACAAGGCACATCTGGTGCGCATAATAGAACATTAACGCCAATGTCATAACCAAGGTCGCAACATTTTGCACAACCTTAATCACGGTGCCAGTCACCAAATTCAAGACCGCACCCGATTGAATCCCAAAATAGTTCAGGTTTTTACCAATGCCGTCTGCATAAAAACGGGCCAGGTTCATATGCATCATATGCTTATAGATTTTGTTTTGCAGGTTGGCACTGGCCAACAGGCCGCCCTTGGACATAATAAGTGATTTGGCATAGGTAAATGTTCCCTTGGCACCAAAGGCAAAAATAACCTGAAGCCCCAGCCAATAAACCGCATTTATGCTTTTTTCAATAAAAGCCTTGTCAACAACCTGTTGAACGATGGTTATGGTGTAAGCCTCGGCCCCGGCGGCAAGGATTGTAAATATTATACCCGCAGCCAACCATTTCCAATATGGTTGACCAATTTCACGCCAGACACGACCGTATAATGACCATTTGATACGACCGTTCGTTTCGTCGCCTTTGATAAAGGACTTTACTTTGTTCGATATTTTCTTAATCATAGCAATGGGTATTATAGAAAACACATTAAAATATGTCTAGTCTTAAAAAGGTTATTGGTAAATATTCATTTTTGATTTGACATTGTGTTTTAAAATGTATAGAATGTGTTCGCTTTCGTTGTGAAAGTGCAAAGTTTTGGGGTCATAGCTCAGTTGGTAGAGCACCTGCTTTGCAAGCAGGGGGTCGTCAGTTCGAGTCTGATTGGCTCCACCAAAATAAATGAAGGGGGGGACGCAAGTCCCTTTTCTTTGAGTCTAACAGGATAAGTTGCGTTAAAGGGGGTGAATAACCGATGGTAAAAGTTCTGGTTCGTGATAATAACGTTGAACAGGCGTTGCGTGTTGCAAAACGTAAATCGCAAAAAGAAGGTCTGTATCGTGAAATGAAAGAACGTCAGCGTTACGAAAAACCAACAACTAAACGCAAACGTTTGAAGGAAGAAGCCGTTCGTAATGAAAAAAAGCGTCAGTCAAAACAGCGTATGGTTTTCGGTTTCTAAGGATTAAAATCGCCCAATTGGGCGATTTTTTTTAAGATATTTTTGTGGATTAAAAGTTTTTATTTGTATTTTTTTGCGTTTTGTATTAAAATGTGTGTGAATCAACAGGGATGTTGGCTCGGGGACGTAAGAAATCCCGTAAGAAAGCAGTGTCTTGGAACACTGAAATCCGACTGTGTTAAGGTAAAATGACAGTGCGGATGCGCTTTTTTTTATCTTTACAAAAGTCTGCCCGATAATTTTTGTCGGGGGGCCCGTGGTTATACAATAGCGCATTTGCGTAAAGGCCACGGGGGTCATTCTTTCTTATGATTTTCTTAACCCCCTGACCGTCAATGTCCGTGACGGTTTTTATTTTTTACAAGAAAGGATGGGGGAAATGAAAAGCAAAATAATGTTGACATCACTGGTTGTGATGGGATTGGCATATCCGGGTCTGGGACGTGCAGAAACATTCCCGTCGGACGGATATATGCAAGAAAACAAGACATACGAATCGGCGGCGACATATAAAAATATTGGTGCATACGACGGCACGGTTTCGGCGACGGCGGAATATGACGATGTGTTATACCAGGTATTGGCAGGAACATATCTGCCAGCGGGCAGCGAGGGCGAAACCCAGGCCTGTCCGGCGGGCAGTTGTTGTCCCGGTATAACGGATGCGACATATAACGAATCGGCTAATCAGGGAATCAGTCAATGTCCGTCGGGTTATCCAAATTCCGAATTGGGTGCCGGTTCAAATACCCAGTGTTATACGGCCTGTACTCTGACGGTGGCAGATATTGAACACGCCACGGCGGTATCAGGTAATGATTATTATGGGAGTGGGGTGGATACCTGTGTGGCGACGGCGTGTGAAAACGGTTATCACGTCACAGATGGTGTTCAGTTGATTGAACGTGACCCACTGATTGACGTTGATGTTGCAACGGCGGGTAATGATTATGCGTATGTTAGTGCCGATGGTTCAAACACTCGTGGTAAAGAAGATTATAGTTTAACAGAAAATAACACTTGGGCATCTGTATTTGACTATGGGACGGTTTATGGACGTGCCAGTTGTCAAAGTGCCGTTCATTCCGAAGGGATGGGGTATGTATTATCTGTGATAAATGATTTGGTGGGAGGCACAATGGCCGCCGAAGATTTGCGTTCGGGTCTGGAACCGATTGTTGGTGCGGCACGTGCGGATGCGATGGTTGCGGCGTATGAAGTATATCTGGCCAGTGCCAAGGCCGAAGCCGACCAAGAGGCGTTATTCAAGGCTGTATATCAGTTATTTGGAATCGCCGACGGTGCGAATTACAGCACGACTGATAGTGGTCAATACTGTTATTGTCAGATGACGGATTATGCAGCCGATGGTGGTGAAAAGTCAAGTGTGGCGGCGGCTCCGTGGGTCTTCGACAGCGGCAACGGGTCGGCGTCCGATTGCGCGTCGAACTGTGCGTACCTCTGTGCGGGCCGCCTGCTCAGCGACGACGTGGGCGGTCGCGTCTTCCGTGGGGCGGTGTTCGGTTCGCTTGGGGCATCGTCTGCGGGGACGTGTGATGCAAATGAAATTAGCATCACGTGGACCGACGCAGACCCTGCGGACGTTTCGGCGAATAACGCAGGAATGTGCACGTTCGGTGGTGACATCAGAACGCCAGTCAAGGCCACAACAAAACCGGGTAAAACATTCAAGGGATGGAAATTCGGTAAGGCGGAATAATGCGTTAAATTGCCTGTGCGGGCGTCACGCACGCACAGGCCGGAATGCGTTTGGCAGAATACAGGTACAAAATACAGGTCGTATTGGTGAAAAAAGTTTCTTTCTTGTTGGTTGTTGTTGGCGCATCGTCGAATGTATTCGACGATGCGGCAGCGACAATTTTACCGCCAAATACGATTATTCCAAATGCTTGTGTGTATCAAAATACGGGTGTTTATCAGGACGGGTTCGTTATGGTGCCTGTGTATGAAAATACCGTGTATAAGTGCGAACCTGGATATTGGTTGCCAAAGTTGTCAGAAACCTGTGTGATGTGTCCGGAAAATTCATATTGCCCAGGTGGGGAATTAACGTATTCTGAAACAAATGATAGTGGGCTGAATCCGTGTCCGGAAGGAACCGTCGCCCCCACCGCAATGTGGGAAATCGCCCAGTGTGGACGACCACTGCATATCGGTGATGCGGTATTGTATTTGCGAACAGTGCGAAAAACGTTGCCGTCACTAAGGCTGGATGTCAATGGTGATGGTGTTGCGGATTTCTTTGCGAATACAACGTTGCAAGACGTTGTTATGAACAAAAATACACAACGCAAATTCAAGGTGAAAATGGGCGAAAGTATCTATTCGGTTTACGATGATACAGTCAAGATTAACAATCCAGATGAAAGTCTGGAAAATATAGAAATAGAAAAAGAATGAGTTTCAAATGTCAATTGTTTTTGACATTTAATCAGGTTCCCGGGGTAAAAGCCGGGAATGGGTTGCATTGCCGTGATGAACGGTTGTGTCGTGTCGCTTTTGTGGCGGCGGCTCCGTGGGTCTTCAACAACGACAACGGGTCGGCGTCCGATTGCGCGTCGAACTGTGCGAACAACTGTGCGAACAACCTGCACAACGACAACGTGGACAATCGCGTCTTCCGTGGGGCGGTGTTCGGTTCGCTTGGGCCCCTGATAGGACAAAAGTTTTGCCAACCTGTGGGACAAAGTGTGCAAGCACTTTTCAGACAATTGAAATTTGTCTGTTTCAAATTTGCGCCTTTTTTGACTTTTAGGTGGGGCGGTGTAGCCCGTTCAGATGTGATATGTTTTGTCACGTCTTTACAAATACATTACGCAGGGAACATCTGGGTTGGTAGCCCACGTCTGGCGAAGACCCCGGATGTTCAAGTTAGTCGGGGGATTTTGTCGTGACAATAGAAGAAATCAAGGCATTGAATGTCAATGCAGTCGAATGCTTTGCAAATTTTGCACGGGATAAATTGCCAATGCCAGGAACAAAAAAAAGACTGGAAGAAATCTTGAATAAAGAAATTATTATCCTGGATTTCAGAATCACAAAGTCTAATAAACGGGAAAATTCTGAATGCCTGCAATTCCAATTCTTGTGCGATGGAGATGTGTTCGTATTGTTCACGGGAAGTGTCGTCTTAATCGACCAAATCAAGGCTATCAAAGATAAATTGCCGTTGAAAACTACTGTTGTAAAAATCGATAAATATTATTCTTTTTCATAAATCGACTGTGTATGAAACGCTATAAAAATCTGTGGGATGATTTTGTTTCTTGGGAAAATCTGGAACTGGCCGCAAAAAAAGCCGTTCGGTCAAGAAAATCAGGACGGGCCGCAAAAAAATTCTTGGCAAATAAAGATGCGTTGCTGCGAAAACTGCAACAGAATCTGATAAGTGGAAATTTCAAAACGTCACAATACAGATTAAAAAAAATCTTTGAACCAAAAGAAAGGTTGATTTATATACTGCCACTGTATCCAGATCATATCGTTCATCACGCACTGATAAATATCTTGGGACCAATTTGGCAACGGTCTTTTATTCGGGATTCTTATGCCTGTATCCCAGGCAAGGGATTGCACAAGGCGTCCAGACAACTGATGCGGTTCGTGCGCAGAAATAAATATGTGCTGCAATGCGATATTCGCAAGTTCTATCCGTCGATAAATCACGAAATTATGTTCAATATCGTTAAAAAAAAGATTGCTGATAAAAAATTGCTGGGGGTGATTTATGATATTATTACGTCTTGTGGGGGCGAAAAAAATCTGCCAATCGGTAATCTGACCAGTCAATGGATGGGAAATGTTTATCTGAATGAACTGGACCATTTCGTTAAGGAAAAATTACACTGCAAGGATTATATCAGGTATTGTGATGATTTCTGTCTGTTCGCAAATGACAAGGCCCAGTTGGCACAGTATAAAATCATACTGGGGCAATTTGTTCGGGATGTTTTATTGCTGGAATTTTCAAAGGGGGTGGTGTTCCCTGTAAAGCGGGGCGTCGTTTTTATTGGTTATCGGCATTTCAGAAATTTTATATTGCTGCGAAAATATGGCGCAAAAAAAATAAAAAAACGGGTTTTGAATATCGCAAAATATAATGATTGCAGTGATTTGTCTGTGGGACAGTTGGCCGCCTGTCACGGGTGGTTAATGTGGGCGTGCAGTTATAATCTGGTTCGGAAACTGTGTGCATTTGCGCAACAGTTGTGTGGTGTGGGCGATGATAATGCGTCGGGGTTGGTGCGTGAATATTTATTAAATGGTTGCGAAAATCATATCGACCTGGTGGGGGATTGCATAAAAATGTCTGCGACGCAGTAGATTCCCGCCTTGGCGGGAATGACGACGGTTTTGTATTTTGGATTTTGTGTGGTGGATTGTAATAAACCACCCCGGCACTGCGTGCCACCCCTCCATAGAGGGGAACCATAAGAATGCATTATTTACCACTACCCCGTCTTGCGAACACGGTTCGCAATCCACCCCTTCGGCCGGCGAAGGGGAATAGTAGGTGTTTATTATAAAAAAATTAAGAACATTTGTCATTCCGGGGCTTGACCCCGGAACCCAGGTGTGTGGGTGCTAATTTAGGTGTGTAATAATGAACGCTCTGACCACCCCGCCTGTTGGGCACCCCTCCGTAGAGGGGAACCATAAGAATGCATTATAACCACTACCCCGTCTTGCGAACACGGTTCGCAATCCACCCCTTCGGCCAGCGAAGGGGATTAAAAAGCATTTATTATTAGCCACCCCTCCGCAGAGGGGAACTTTGTTTCGATTCCTCAGAATTGTGTAAAAAAAAATCCCCCGGTTGGGGGGCTTTATTTCGTTTCAATTATTACCATTGCCGCACAATAATCATCTTGGTCGGTAATGGACAGGTGGATGTTGGCGTCCGAATCGCCAGATAATTCTTTTAATGCAGCACGGGCGCCACCCACCACCAGTAATTCGGGACGGCCCGATTCATTGTGAACAACAGATACGTCCGAAAATGTTATGTCGTCACCAAAGCCGGTGCCGATGGCTTTTAAAAATGCCTCACGTGCGGCCCAGAAATTTGCCAGATGCTTTTCACTGTTGGCGTTGTCGTTGTCCGCATATTCAAGTTCTTTTTTGGTAAATATGCGCTGTTTCTTGAATGCAGACCAATCAAGAAATCGGCCACATTCTACTAAATCTATCCCAATCCCAATAATCACGGATTAACCCCCTTTGATGGTGTTGTTGATATGGCATACTAGTAATATTTTTCCGATTCGTGCAAGCATAAAATGTTTATATTTTCCATTTATAAATTTATGTAAAATATTATTGTTTGAACAAGAGTTTTTTTGTAGTCTTTGCTATGAAGTCTGTGAGAATGTTTCAAGTTAAATACATTTTTTATCTTGGGGTGCTGGGGTGTCTGATTTCCGAATCAGCCCGGGGGGCTGATGTCTGTGTGGGGGCAACATATATGGATGTGACACTGAAGCAGTGTGTCCAATGCCCGTATGGATATGACTATAATACCGATGATGGAAAAACAGATGTTTCACAATGTCAAACCTATTGCAAACCTGGACAATATGTGTCTGAACCACGATTGGCGTCGGATGGCAAGGCGTTCATAGATACTGGAATCGTCGCCACAGGTAAAACATATGTCGAATTGGTATTTCAATTTACAATACGGCCCGAAATGAATACCGCACAACAGGTCTATGCCGTGTGGGGCGGAATACCACGAAACTATGCAAATAACGCAGAAGGGGCCTTGACACCACGTATCAGTGTTGGCGCATATTTGGATAAGTTCTTTACAGGAATAAATGCAACCAAGGTATTGGCACCGTTTGATACAGATATTCATTCGTTCACACTGGATGCCGCAGTGGGAACAGGAACGTTTGATGGTAAGCCTTTTACAATTACAAAGTTTCCAAATATGGTTATGCCGTATTCGTCATATCTGTATGCACGTCAGACAGATACAGGACCAGATACTATTACGCCGGGGCTGATTATTTACAGATATCGGGAATATGATAAATATGGTGGAACGTTGCTGCGTGATATGGTGCCAAGTGTCGATTCGGATGGTGTGGTCGGAATGTATGATTATGTGACACAGGATTTTATATATAATAGTGGTAATGGGGAATTTGCACGACCGTATGGGTGCTTTGATGTAGGGGAAGGGTATTGGTCAGATGCCGCTGTCGTGAATTATGGCGAAACAAGTGTTCGAAATTCTTGCCCAAAGGGGATGACGACGGCAGGATATGGGGTTGGGGCCGATGAGGCGGCGGATTGTGGACACGTGCTGAATATAGGCGGAAAAAAATTGTTCCTGCGCAGTGTAAAAAAGACAGAACCATCATTAAATGTTCAATATGGCAACGATGTTTTCTATGGAAATGCGGGTGTTGGTGGTAATGGGGCGCTGTCGATATCAGATGGGAAAACAGTGTATTCTGTGTATGATGATGTAATGGCAGCAGATGCCGAAGATGCCGAATAAAACCGCCCAGGTGGGCGGTGTGGGGTTTATTTGTCACAGTTCTTTTTATCACATTCTGGTTTTTTGCCACAGCCTGAGTCGTGGGTGTTTGAACAGTTTTTACATTTTCCTGATTTGTTTTCACTTTTAGACATTTTTCTTCCTTTGTTTTTGTTGCTTTTGTTTTGTCCGGACATAAATGATGATAGTCTGGGATTCGACTTTCAACAATACGTGTGTTTTCCCAAAAAAAGTATTTGTTTTTCAGGGCAGGGCATATTAAGATTGGGAACGTTGTTCGGGGTGTAGCTCAGCCTGGTAGAGTACTTGCATGGGGTGCACGGGGTCGCAGGTTCGAATCCTGTCACCCCGACCATAAAAATAAAAAGCGGCCGTGTGCCGATTTTTATTTTTATAGTGGGTATAACGGTTCGATACATCGCATTGTGCAAGCAATGCCAGGTTCGGAACAAGCGCAGCGCAGTGAAAGGGGCCCGCCACGATAGTGGTGGGAATTACAATCCTGTCACCCCGACCATAAAAATAAAAAGCGGCCGTGTGCCGATTTTTATTTTTATAGTGGGTATAACGGTTCGACACGTCGCATTGTGCAAGCAATGCCAGGTTCGGAACAAGCGCAGCGCATTATAAAAAAAGGGGGCGTCCCCCCTTTTTTAATCTTAAAATCTGTTGGCCCCGGTTTATGGATTCGCAAGTTGACTGGTGTGGGGCGTGGAATTCTTGAAGTGCTTAATAAAATCATCTATGTTTGAACCAGTCGCTTCTAGTATCTTGGCAATGCTGTTGGTTGATGGCCAGCGTGGTTGACCGTATTTTGAATAACGTTTGCTTTTGTTAAACGTTGTTGGGTCCAGGCCGCAATGTTTGGCCAGCCCAGAACAAGACATATTGTGTGCGGTTGCAAAACAATCGATTGCAAACCATACTTCTGAGTGGGTCATTTTTTTCTCCTTTGGTTTTTGCTATGTCGGTATTATAAAATAGGTTTTTATGTTTCTTTTTATGCTATTTTTATTGGAGTCGATGTATAAAAAGGGGACTTGATTCGTGTTTTGTTCCTGATTTCCTAGGATTTAGTGGGTGTTTTGAGCGTGCTGGGATTATATTCCTGGATAAGTTTGGTATCTTTTCTTATGATTTTGTGCTATATCTGTTGTATGTTTTCCTAAGATATGGGGGTGTTTATGAGCACAATAAAGACAAAAATTACTTTCTTGCGTGAATTATTGGCACTGAAAGAGGTTATAGATATTGGACAAATATGCGCCGCCGCCGAGAGAAATGGAATAAAACATTCTAATTTATCCAAGATGATTGCTGATTTGGAATCTAGGTTCAAGACCACGTTGCTGATTCGTAGTTCATCGGGGTGTGTGCCAACAAATACAACACGGCAATTGTATGCGGATATCGAAAGTATTTCGGTGGCGTTGGATAATATACTGCAAAACCTGACAGCGCCTGATGAATTAACCGGGTATATATCGATATGGACCGAAGAAGGGTTTGCAGGGGCGGGATTGCTGACTAAATTGTCAAAGTTATATGGAAAACATCCGAAAATAAGATTGGATATTATGACGAATCGACATATGAATATGGCAAACCCGGATATTACAATACTGGATGCACGATCGTTGCAGAAAATCCCAGGCAAGGCATTGTTCAAGTTTAAAACCAAGGCAAAGTTCTATACAACCCCAGAATATTTGAATAAGCACGGATTTCCACGGGATATGGATGATATGCTGGAAAACTATGATTTGTGTATTCGGCAAAAGTTCTTGGAATTACCAGAGTGTAATTTCGTGTTGAAAAGGGCAAAGAAATTAAACACCACAGCCGATTCGGCATCCATTATATATCAGTTGGTATCAGAAGGTGATGGTATTTCGCTGATGCCGGAATGGTGCACAACTAAAAATTCAAGGCTGATAGAGGTGCCAAATATAAATTTTGATTATGAATATATTTTGACGGGAATTGGAAATCCGTTAACAGTAAAAAGTGCCAAGGTTCAAGCGTTCTTGGAATTTTTTTATGAGTTTTGCAAGGAACACGATCTTGCGCTGGAAATGTTCGAATAGGGTGGTGGTGGTTTGGCTTGACTGATTCGTTTTTTGTGGTATTTTTATCCCCGTTATGATTAAAGATGGGGACTTTTTTACAGTTGCGGATTTAAAGAAGTCTGTTGCACAGGTAACAGGTGTTGATGTGCAGAAATATCTGAAAAATAGATTGGTGCTAAATCCAGATTCTTATGCGGAACAAAATATTCAATTGTATGCAGATATAAAATCAAGTGCGCTGGCGTTGGATAAGCAATTGAAAGATAGCGGATTCAGGACAAAGTATAAGTTTTCATATGACTATAATATTCCAGGGCTTTCATATGATGAAATTGTTAGAGATGCATATAAATTAGAATTTTTTTATTCGTTGGCTGTTGGTGATACGAAAAAAAAGGTAAAGCCAGAATGTAAAAAGGCATTGGTAAATGCGTTCTTTGATGCGGCACGGGTGTCTTATTATTATGCCCAATATATTTGGGCAACAAATCCAAGCAGCCGATTCGATTATTCCCAACGTTTCAATCCACAGCGGGATTGGGGATTTGTTATTAGTTTCTTGCTGGGGGTTGGTTTCAGGTTTCATCCAAAGGATGTTTATGAATTTGTTGTTAATCACAATAATCCGTATCTGAATCAGGCGCAACGTGATGGGCTTTATGCGAAACAGTTAGATTTTAAAAATTGGTGTATGGATACGCATAAGATAGATACAGGATGTTTAGTGCTGTGTGCGGAACACCAAGAAAAGTTAAGAAAAATATTAAATCGCACCGATACACCATATTTTGTTCAGCAAGTTCAAGCCCTTTCAAAACAAATCAAGGCAATTTCAGAACGGATAATGTTTGGGCGGTTGCACTAGTCCAGGGTTTGGTGACAGTTGGCCTGAATCATATCTGCGGTATGGATTTCCATTGCATAGGCACGGGCCGATGGAACGGCACACGGGTCGCAATCACGGCGTATTTGTCCAGGACGACAGATAAACGCAACGTCTTGGCAGATGCCGTATGTGCGGGTTGTTATTTTCTGGGTCAGGTAATTTGTCGCAATGTCCCAATATTTTTGTGGAACCTTTTGGGGGTCGTATGCCCACATTTGGGCGACTGTGTTAGTGGTGCGTTGGACGCAGGGGTCGGTGTTTTTAACGTGTGTAATTGTTGGTGAAATATTCGTCGTTGGTGTCGGATTGTTGCGACGAATCATAACATAGGCAATTATGGCAATGCATAAAATTACAACTAAAAATAACAAGATGTAGTGTGCAACACTAAATGCGCTGGTGTTGGTGGTAAATTTTTTTGCCATTTGAAATCCTTTTGTGACCGATTGTGATGATTTTAACACGTTTTAGGGGCTAAAAATACGGATTTATATTCCCAGAATTTATTGCAAAATTAAAAAAATTGGGGTATCATTGCTTTGATTTTTGATTAAATACAAGGGGGTTGCCGTGTTTGTGACAGAAAAATTAAAAACGTTCTCTTGGGTAAATGTTGGCAATCCAGATCACGAAGATTTTGAAAAATTACAGACAGAATACAAAATCGACGAAGATACAATTTCGGATATTTTGGACCCTGATGAACAACCACGGTTAGAGGTCGAAGATGACTATAAGGTTATTATTGTGCGTTTCCCAATTATAAATCGGGAAAATGATACGCTGTGGCATACAGAACCGCTGTCGATTATTTATTCTGCGAATCGGGTAATTACAGTTTGTCGCAAGCGGTGTGATTTGCTGGACAGAATTAAAAAGTCTGAAAAGACATCCAGGGAAGAGTTTATATTGAACATTATGTATTATATCGCAGAATCTTATTTGCGTATGTTAAAGGAATTAAATAAACGTGTTTTGGCGTCTAAACGTGTGTTGCAGGAAAGAATCCGCAAGAAAGAGTTGATGGATTTGTTAGAGGTTGAAAATAGTTATACATTGTATATGGCGGGTATTCGTGGAAATGTTGCCGTGCTGGATAAGTTAGAGAAGGTGCGGGGCTTTGTCAAAACAGATGACGCCCAGGAATTGGCCGAAGATGCACGAATCGAATTAGCCCAGGCGACCGAGGTTGTGACATCATACAGTAAAATGTTGAAGTCTATTAAGGAAACATTTGAAAGCGTTATAAATATGGATTCAAATACAAATATTAACCGGTTGACGATGTGGAATATTATTCTGGTCGTGCCGACGGTAATTGTTGGCTATTATGGGATGAATATGAAATTGCCGTTCGCAGAATATGATATGGCGGCAACTGCAATTTTGGTCTTTATTATGGTTTTGTTACTAGGATTTGCGTTGTTTGGTGTGATAAGACGCAGAATAATCTAAATAAAAATAACCGCCATTTGGCGGTTGTTTTTTTACTTGCCCCATTGGGGGGAAATATTATATTCGGCGACTAATGGCACAGATAGTGTGGCAATTCGTTCCATTGCAGACTTGATTTTCTGGGCAAATTCGGTCGCAAATTCGGTTTTGCACTGAAAAACCATTTCGTCGTGAACCTGCATAATCATTTGGATTTTGTCGGTGTTTGGTTTTATTAAATTATGGTCGATTTCAATCATTGCACGTCGCATTAAATCGGCTTCGAATCCTTGGATTGGGGCGTTAATGGCGGCACGTAATGCGTATTGACGCAGTCGGGAATTTTTTACCCCTGGTAATTCTATGCGGCGGCCAAGTGGGGTCAGGACATATCCGTTGTCCAGGGCAAACTGTTTTGTGCGTTCGATGTATTCGTTGATTTCTGGCAGGCTAGCCATATAGGAATTTATTATGTTTTGGGCGTCGTTGCGTGAAACGCCAAGTTGGGCGGCCAGTCCAAATGATGATATGCCGTAAATGATTGAAAAATTTACAGTTTTTGCCGCACGGCGAAGATTTGCCGGGACAGGGGCGTCGTCTGGGATGTTAAATATTCGACGGGCCGTTTGGGCGTGGATGTCGGCATTTTGGTTAAATGTTTCCTTGAAAGCGTGGACGTCTGCAATATCAGCCAATAGGCGTAATTGAATTTGGGAATAGTCAACAGATATCAGCGTGTGGCCAAGAGGGGCAATAAAACACTTTCTGATTTCTTCGCCCAGTGATGTTTTAATCGGTATGTTTTGCAGATTTGGATCACGGCTTGACAGGCGGCCGGTGTTGGTGCTGGTTTGTAGATACGTTGTGTGAATACGTCCGTCGGATGCAATTTGGTGCGGCAATGCGTCTGCGTAAGTGCCGGCAAGTTTTGCGATAGAACGCCAATTTAGTATCTTTTCAATGATTGGATGGGCGTCGCTTAGTTCGTTTAGCGTGTCGGCATCGGTTGAACGCTTTTTATTTGACGGCAGTCCCAATTCGTCAAACAATACAACCGCAAGTTGTTTGGGACTGGCGATGTTAAATTCGTGGGTTGCAAGTTCCCAAATCTCGTTCGACAGGTTTTGTAATTGTTCGTGAAAAATTCCAGATAACTGATTTAGTTTTTGTCGGTCAACCAATACCCCCGTTCGTTCCATTTGCAATAACACAGGCAGTAATGGTATGTCGCAGGTTGTGTAAAGATTTTTTAGTTGTTCATTGTTGTCCAGTTGGGGACGCAACAGGTCGTATAATGCACGACAGATACAAGCGTCTTCGGCGGCGTATGGTGTTGCGGTTTCAATTGGCAATTCGTCAAAGTGCATATCGGCATTTGGGGTCTTGGGTGGGAAAAGTGATGAAAATGCAATGTTTTCGTGACCCAAATATTTTAGTGCCAATTCGTCCAGACTGTGACCGTGTCGGGTGCCATACAGTATGTATGACAATAACATTGTGTCGTCAATTGGATGAATCTGCGTCGGGTCCCAGCCTTCGTTTGCAATTATGTGCAGGTCGTATTTTAGATTATGACCAATCTTGGTTATGTTTGGATTCGTTAATATCGGCCACAGTTTTTCATAAACAATGTTAATCGGCAGTTGATTTGGTGCCAGGGTCGTGCCACCAAACAGGTCTGATTTACCGGTATGGTGTCGCAGTGGAATATATGCGCCGTGCGAATCGTCGATTGCCAGTGATATGCCAACGATTTTATCAACAATTTGATTCAATCCGGTTGTTTCAGTGTCGATGGCCAGAATTTTGTCGATTTTACCTAGGAATTTATCAAGTGCGTCAATTGTTGTAATTGTTTCATAGTGAATTTCACGCTGTTTCTTGGTGGGGGTGGGGGTCGAAAGTTCCAGGTTGCACGCATTGCCAGGGAACGAGAATTGTGTTGTTGTGGTGTTGCCAGGGGCGGTATTTGCGGTGGCGGGAAATAGTTTTTCAATCTTGGCGGCCAGTGAATTGCTTTCGATTTCAGTGCGCATAAATGTGATGGCGGCGGCGGTATTGAAAACCAGTGGTGTTATTTCCAGGCCCGTTAAATCAACGTCGTCTTTTAATGTGACCAGTTGTTTGGATATATATGCCATTTCACGATTGTCGTGCAAAAGATTTCGGGTGCGCTCGTTCTTGATTTCATCAAGGTGGGCATATAAATTGTCCAGCGTGTCAAATTGTGTGATTAGTTCAGATGCTTTTTTGGGGCCAATCCCGGGACCACCGGGGACATTGTCAGACGAATCGCCCATCAGGGATTGGACGTCAATCACACGAGATGGCGGAACACCAAATTTTTCAATAACCTGGGGTTCGTGAATTTCAATGTTTTTCATACCGTCGTATAAAAATACACAGTCGGATACCAGTTGCATCAGGTCTTTGTCACTGGTTATGATGCGGGTTGCGTTGGGCTGGGTGCAGTTTTGACGGGCCAGGGTTGCAATTACATCGTCGGCTTCGACCCCGGGGACACACAGAACAGGAACACCCATCGTCGCCAGACCACGGCGTATGATTTGGCCCTGGGAAATTAAATCCGCCGGTGTTTCAGAACGATTCATTTTATAGGCGGGGTATATGTCCTGGCGAAATGTTATTCGTGATGCGTCAAATATGCATACAAAGGTATCGTCAGGTTTGGCCGATGCGAAAATAGGTAAAACCATATTGAAAAAACCATATACCGCTCCTGTTGGGGTGCCGTCGGCACGGGTCAGGCGACTGTGGACGCCGTAATAGGCACGAAATAATAATGAATTTCCGTCAATTAGTGTCAGCATAGGGTTCTTTCCGTTTTTGTCTTGGTTAAGTTAGGGGGTGTTTGCCCCCCCTTTTTTTTAGTCTTTTATTAAAATACATAGCGCAATTTTACACGACCATCATATTGCAACAGGTCAACATCGGTTAAGATGTCGGGGGCGTATAAAATGCGGCCTTCGACGTCGATGTTAAATGGTAACACCGGCAGGTCAAATGTTAATCCCAACATACCTTGGTATGAAATAGTGTCGTCTAGGTCAACAGATGCAATGTTGCCGGGTTCATATTTGCTGTCAAATGTAGAACCAATACCGGCACCAATGTAGGGCTTTGCAATTGGGGTGGGTAATTTAAAATATGCGTTCACAAATGCTGTGTTTAATGAAAAATCATCGGAATCCATATAGTTGTATTCAAGTTCAATGCGGAATAATGGAATGTCCATACCAATTACTGCGCCGTATGCACTTGCAGAATGAGAAAAGTTTTTATCGCTGTCGTCGTGAAATGCCGTATAGCCCCCAATGCCATAGGTGCCGCCGGCATAAATATCAAACAAGAGATTTGCATTTGCCGCACCGCAGGAAAGCATAATTGTGGCGGCGGTTAAAATACTAAACGATTTTATGTTCATATTTTTCTCCTTTGTGTGATATTATAATAGAAAAAAGAGATGTAAATATGCAAGAAAATAAACCATTTTTAATAGTAGGATTGGGAAATCCGGGGGCGCAATATGCAAATACACGTCATAATGTCGGATTTATGGCGGTTGATGTGTTGGCTGGCGATGATGTGGTATGGAAAAGTGAAAAAAATGCACTGACCGCACGTGTGGAAACAGACGGACGGCGGTTGATTTTTGTGAAACCCCAGACGTTTATGAATAACAGTGGTTTGGCGGTTGGGGGCCTGATGTCGTTTTACAAGATACCGTTGGAAAATCTGGTTGTGATTCACGATGATATGGATATTACGGTTGGAAATTGCCGTGAAAAAATTGGTGGTGGCAGTGCCGGTCATAATGGAATTAGGTCCATAGATGCCGCCGTTGGGCGTGATTATCGACGTATTCGGATTGGGGTGGGACATCCACGTGATTTTAATTTGCCAATGGACCCGGCGGATTGGGTTTTGGGTCGGTTCGGCCCCGAACAAATGGCGGAAATAAATCGTGTTATTTCACAAATAAAATTGTTTGATTAAAAAAACGCCCAATCGGGCGTTTTTTTATGAACCCCGGTAGTAAAGTTTGAGGCCATCGGGCAGGGTAAAGGTGCCGTTGTTCCCCT
>JAFURS010000055.1 GCA_017471805.1 Alphaproteobacteria bacterium | reverse complement strand
CGAACGTGACGCAACACGGGCCGCCCCAGAACGTGCCGCAACACCAGATGCCGTGCGTGCCTGGGTCGCATTAGACGTTGTGCGGGACGCAACACTGGTGCGTGAAGACGCAGAACGTGTGTTCGCCATCGCAGTTGCACCACTGGGAACCGCACGAGATGCCGCACGGGTTGACGCAGAACTAACCACACGTGGATTGGCAGGCGCCGGCTGAACCACCGGGGCCGCAACCGCAGCGGCGTCAATTTCATCAACATCCAGTTCAACATCACCGGCAACATCGCCAATGTCATATTCTGATTCCATTTCGTAATAAAATGGCGAAATTTCAGCATATGCAGGCAATACTAATATTCCACTTAGAACGGCAATAAATCTTTTCACGGCTTAATCCTTCCCTCTGATTACATTTTATTTTATCATATTACGATAATCAACGCAAATAAAAAAACGTCTTTGCAATCATATAATAGGACCTTGTTCCTGTTTCATTAAAAATCATAATGAATTTTACTTGATAGTATGACAACATTTGACTATAATCGTCAAAAGACAGAATTTTAATGTAAGGATGGTGAACATTGTCAATTCTTAGAAAAGTTTCTATGTGGATTTTGGCATTACCGCTGATGGGATGCACAACCGTTCCAACAACGACATTTGATGCACGACTGGACGGGTATCAGGCAAAAATTACACCTGATGACTTTGATTACAACCCATACAAAACACCGATTGCAATGTGCTATGCCGAAGAATTAAGCGCAACACCCGAAATATCGGGGGCAACACTGATTGAAGATGGATTGTCGGCTTTTGTTATTCGGTCGGCATTTGCACGTATGGCAACAAAAACCATAGATTTACAGACCTATATTTATAGTAATGATTTCTCGTCCAAGGTTCTGATTGGCGAACTGAAAAACGCCGCAGACCGTGGGGTCAAGGTGCGAATACTGCTGGACGATTATGGAACAAAATCTGATATTGTCGATGTTATGCTGTTGAATCAGCACCCGAATATAGAAGTCAAGGTGTTTAACACCGTAAAAAATCGTTCAAAATTACTGTATTATCCCCAGTTTTTGTTGGACTTTAACCGGTTAAATTCACGTATGCACAACAAACTGTTTATCGTCGACAATATCGCATATATTACTGGTGGACGAAATGTAGGCAGTAATTATTTCTATCCGGAAACGGCATCGAACTTTTCAGATACAGACGTGTTGTTTATCGGAGATATGACACGTTACGCAACAGACAGTTTTAATGAATACTGGAACCATCATCTGTCGATTCCAGCAGACGTTTTCCCCAAGGCAAAATCAAAAAAGGCAATGCGCAGGCTGGAAAAATCATTTGCAGATATAGAAAAACGCAGCGCCGAAGACGTTCACAGATATAACACTATTATTTCAATGGCCCAGCAGGAATTTAAGCAAAAAAGATTCGATTTTAGTTGGGGGCGGGGTAAATTCTTGGCTGACCCACCCCAGAAAGTCGAAATGTCAATGAGCGAAAAAGAACAATATCGTGGCGATATTGTGCGGGCGTTGCAACACCTGTGGGATAAAACGAATAAATCTGTGTATATGTCGGCGGCATATTTTGTCCCGGGATTGGGCGGACTGGAACATATGTTGAACGAAGAAAAATCCGGTGTTCATATGACCATCGTCACAAATTCGTTGGCATCAACAAATGCGCCGACCGTTTATGCAAAGTGGGAAAAATATAGAAAGCAACTGATTAAATCTGGGGCCGACGTGTATGAATTTATGGTGTCGGCAGAAAATCTGCGAGGAAAAGAACACGACCGTGAAAGAAAACAATCCAGTTTTTCAGTCCTGCATAGCAAAACAATGGTGTTTGACGACGATATTTCTTGGATTGGCAGTTTTAACCTGGACCCCAGAAGCGCATACTATAACACCGAAAACGTCGCCATATTTGAAAGCCGGGATTTTGCAGACAAACTGCGTGAAATGATTATCAAAGATACGCAAACATCTTGGAAAGTGACATTGGATAAAAATGACAATCCTGTATGGACTGGTTCACGTCCGGGTGACACAGAACCCCAGGTGCATAAGTATGCACCCGACACGGGAATATTGCGCAGGATATGGAAAAATATCAGCAATCTGGTGCCGGAAAAATTTGTATAAAAAAAACGCCCATTTGGGCGTTTTTTATTTTTCTGACATTGCAGGAATTGCAACAACGTCGTTATAATAAGACAAGAAACGTTTGCCCGTCGCACAATAGAATTTTTGCAGACTGTCCTTATATTCACGCACGGCAGAAACCCAACGTTCGTCAATATCACTTTGCGCACCCTGGTATGCCGTGAACGCACCCATTGCCCCACCAACACCGGCACCGGTCAGCGTGCTTTTCAGGCGAGCCTTGTTATCCAGGTCAATAACACCACCGTCGTCAGAATCCTGATATACAGGGCGGAAATTTACAGCCGACAATGTTATCTTGGTATCATCTGTCGCATCAGATATTAAATCCCGTGGATTCAAATTCGTTGCAATACCATTACCAGAACGACCAACAACAATCGCATCCTGGTTGGCGGCTTTAAATTCATTCCAATCCGTTTTCTTCCAACCAAAGGCCTTGTCCCGGACATTAACAACCATTGCTGGCAAACGCCTGGCCACCAGTTTGGCAGATTCCAATCTAATCCAAGGACCGTCGGTGCAATTACTGGATCCCCAAGGTGTCATTTCATTGTTAATATAACAATATTTTGTATCAACCAGACTCCAATCTTCGGCCAGCATATCAACTAATTCCATTGGGGCGTTGTCAGAAAGACGCTTTTTACCCCTGTACTCGGCAACAATGGCTGATGCCAAATCTTGGCGAGTGCAATTTTTACCGTCAGCATCACAAACACGAAAATCATTTATATTTGTCGCAGATACATATGCCGGACCGTTTATATCGGACACCTGTTCAATCACACCCCATAAGCACTTGGTTTCCTTG
>JAFURS010000054.1 GCA_017471805.1 Alphaproteobacteria bacterium | reverse complement strand
TGTTGCAATCTGGTTTGCGCCAGACATTGTCCCACGTGTCGAACGTGACGCAACACGGGCCGCCCCAGAACGTGCCGCAACACCAGATGCCGTGCGTGCCTGGGTCGCATTAGACGTTGTGCGGGACGCAACACTGGTGCGAGAAGACGCAGAACGATACACAACACTACGTCCGTCTCTGGGCAGTGCTGCATTCAAACTACAACAGAAAAGCAACAAATGCACAAAAAAAATTTTTTTCATACTCACACTAAAATTACTCCAACAGGACAAAATAATTTTCCTAGGACAAGGATAACAAAAAAACATATTTTTTTCAATACACAAATCCCCACCCCCACAAAAAAAGACAAAAAATCAAAACAAAAGAACAAAACCGCCCATTCGGACGGTTGAATTTCTGGTTTTCCACACGAAGCATCTTGCGAAGTATGGCACGCCCTACAGGATTGTAAATTCCCATATTCGCTTTCGCTCTATGGGCCCCTTTCGCCTACGGCTCGAACCACCAGGTTCTCATCCAAGTTCGTGCAACAAAAATTAAACCGCCCATTCGGACGGTTGAATTTCTGGCACGCCCTACAGGATTCGAACCTGTGACCTGCAGATTAGAAATCTGATGCTCTATCCAGCTGAGCTAAGGGCGCAACGCCACACATTTTATACTAAAATAAAAAAATATCAAGCCCCAACAACAAAAAAACACGCCATAAAATTTGGCGTGTGCTTTTCTTAATCGGCAATTACCCGTTTCAAACGACGCAACTGCCAAAACATATACAAATCAAACAACGCATACATAAATAACATTATCGCCAAATATACAACCACTGCGATTGCGCCGGCTGTCGGATAAAACAACAACATTATCGTCACCACAACTAGCAGCATTGCCACAATAAAATTAAACCGCCAATTTCCAAAACGCACACGTGCCATATTTATCGCAAAGACCAGCGCACGAAATGCCTTAACACCGAACAATACCACAAACACATAAACAAGGCTTATTACCGCCCCCAACGGATACACACAAAACAGCACCCCAATTGCAATGTTTATCAACCCAAACACTACATCGACCCAGGCACCCCCATATCCATACGACGCAACAAACCCTGCAATTACCCGATATAATCCCGACAAAATCAACCCTCCACCTAAAACAAGTGTCAACAACATCAACACATCAAGTGGTTTAATCAGCATCAACACCCCAATACCAATAAACAACAATGCCTCGCCCAGCAACAACGGCACACTGCGACTATAAAGACGTTGCACCCCATACGCCACTGGATTTTCATCAGCATACTTAAATTTTGATTTTTGTTTTTTTATTTGCTTAACCATAATTTCTCTCCGCCTTTATTTGTTATCTAATTTTATATCCAAATTTTCTGGTGTCAATTCCCCAATTGCTGCCAGCACCGCAAAGAACGCAGACACCTGGGCATATTTTGCCCGTGTATGTGCCACACGTGAATTTAACAATTCTTGTTCTGCATTCAGCACATCCAAGACCGTTCTCCGTCCCCGTTTTTGTTCATCTCTAATCCCATCCAACGCCATTTTATTTGCATCTATACTGGCCTGGGTTGCAACAATTGCAGACTTTTGTGCCATATAAAGATTCCACGCACTGCGTAAATTTTCGACAACAACCCGCCGTGCATTTTTTATTTGTTCCTGAACAGTCGCAACATTTGCCCGCACCTTGTCAGAATTAGCCAGCGCATTTCCCTTGTCATACAATGGCACTTTCAAGTAGACCCCTATTCTGCTATCCGTGACATCATCCAGAATTGGCATATTATCCAAGCGTTGAATTGCACCACGCACATCTATTGACGGTAACCACGAACTATATGCAACGGCCATATTTTGTTTAATTGCCGCCTCTTGTTCCGCCAACGCAATCAACAACGGATGATTACGCAACGCCTGCTCTTCGGCCACGTGAACAGATTCAGGAAACAATGCCTGAACCATATCTAAATCTATATTTTCATAGACATCTTCTGTTGTGCCATAAATCCGCCGAAACGTTTCGATTGCATTATCATAATTCGCCTGGGCGTCCGCCAAACCATATTTTGCCATTTCCATACGAGCCGCCGCCTGGGCCACATCTGTCTTGGTTAAACGCCCAACATTATAACCATCATCAACAAACTTATAGTATTCCCCTAAAACACGCAGATTATTTTTATTCAAATCCAAAACCGCCTGAGCATTTAAAACCTCTGCATAAGCATTTATCGCCCCCAGAAAAACATCTTGTTGAACCGCATACAGATTTGCATTTGCCGCACTCAACATCCCATAGCCTGCCTTTATTTGGGCGAACATTGCCCCACCTTGGAAAACATTTTGCTGAACTTCCAATCCATACTGCATCGGCACATAGTCAAACGAATACCCCCCAATATCCGTCTGTGCCACACCAACATTCCCAGTCAATCCCAAATAAGGCTGCAAATTTGTTTTTGCCGAATCCAATTGCGCCCGGGCCAAATTAACCTGCTGTCGTTCTTGTGCAATGATTGGATTTGTATCATAAACCGACTGCAATGCCGAATAGACATCTGCCCTGGCAACATCTGCCACGACACTACTGCCACACAATAACAAAACAAACAACAAAAAATATCTCATATACACTCCCTCTCTTTTTTGCCTTAGTGTCGTTTTAAACCTGTGTAATGCCACCACCCAAATTACACCACCTGCCGCCAGCATCGCACCTGCGTGCTTTGCAAAATAAATCCAATCTGGCCCTTTTAGCATTATATTTCGCACCAAGAACGCATAATGACTTAATGGATTTATATAACTTATCCAGCGTAAAACAATTGGCATATTTTCCGTCGAAATAACGGCCCCAGACAACATCAGTGCCAAAAATGCCACAATAACCAACCCTAACATTGCCTGTTGCTGTGTTTTTGTATATGTCGCCAACCACACCCCAATACCACACGCAGGCACACAAAACACCAAAAACGCCGCCAAGAACATAATTTGCGACCCAACAAACGGCACACCAAACCACAACAACCCAACAACAACCATCATCAGCATAACCACAAATGCCACCGCAACATATGGCACAACCTTGCCCAAGACAATATCATATTTCGATATTGGGGCCGCTATCAAAGTCTCCATTGTCCCTGTTTCTTTTTCTTTGGCGATTGAGACACTAACCAGAATCAACAACGCCAAGAAAACCAGAATCGCCACCATTGACGGCACCATAAAAAACTTTGTATTTAATTGCGGATTAAACAAAACCCGCACATTAAAACCAATTGGTAAATCCAGCCTTTCCTGCCGCCAATCCGATATAACCCCTGCGATAATTGCCTGTAAATAAGCCTCTATACTATGCGCCTTTAATATATTCATAGAATCTATCAAGATTTGTATTTCTGCATTTCCTCGCACCAACGCCCGTGTTAATCCACCTTCTGGCACAACGATTGCAACATCCGCCATACCACCTTGAACCGCAGTAATTGGATTTTTATTTTCATCTATTCCCGCATCAACAAAGAACCCCGAACCAATTGCGCTGGTATATATTCTTTCTGCGACAACATCATTGGGTGCATTTTTCATCACCAATCGCAGATTATCCGCCTGAAACACAATTGCACCCGACAACAAAATCATCTGAACAACCGGCATAATTAAAATAGCCACCATCAGCACCGGATCACGCAACAGTGCAACAATTTCTTTTTTGAAAAATCCCCATAAAACTGTCAATTTCATTCCAATGACCTTTTAAATCGAAACACACAAAACACCAAAATAATTACTGCCTGCAACGCTAAAACTACATACAACCACCATATATCAACAAACAAACTACCCTTCAGGAATTGGTCACGTGTTATATCCATATAGAACCGTGCTGGGAACAAAGACGAAACATAACGATAACCTGCACTCATATACTCAATCGGGAAAATAAATCCCGACAAAATAACTGTTGGCAGCAAACCGATTATCGCCGCATACTGAATTGCGACCTCTTGTTTTTTCGTAGAAACAGAAATCAACAAACCAATTGCTAAATATCCCAAAATAAACAACCACGTCCCCAAAATCAGTTGCCAATAATCCCCAACGAACGGCACACCAAACACTATCCGTGCCACAACAAAGACCAAAACAAACCCAACAAAACTAAGAATTGCATATGGCGCAACCTTGCCCAGTATAATATCTAAACGACTGGCCGGGGTTGACAACAGCATCTCCATCGACCCTCTTTCCCACTCTCGGCAAATGGTCAATGTTGTTAACATAATTGCGACCAACGCAATAATAACCGCTGCCAACCCAGGCACTGCAAACCAGCGTGAATTTAATTCGGGGTTAAACAAGTATCTAATTTTAAACTGTGGATTTTGGGTTTTATATTGTGCCGGCACATCCAAGATTTTGAATACCGCACTTTGATTTATCGTATTCAAATAGTTAGACACAGACGACATCGTTGAACTTTCTGTTCCATCAACCAAGACCTGAATTTCCGGGTTGTTATTTGTAAAAAAATCCCGTTCAAAACCTGGTGGCACAACAATTCCAACACGTGCACGTCCTGCGACAATATCATCAAAAATCGCATCAGGATTTTCCACCTCATACGACTTAAAATATCCCGAACTATCAAATGTCTGAATTAAATTTTGTGCAGCAATCGTCTTGTCCGTATCAACATACGCCAAATCTATGGATTTGATATTAAATTCGATTGAACTGCCCAGTATTAAAACAATCAACAACGGCAATATCAACGCCATAATCAGCGTGAATGGGTCCCGCAATATATGCTTAAATTCTTTGGAAAATATTGCCAATGTTCGTTGCCAAGAAAATATTTTCATTTTTTATTTTCCTCTACCAATCTGATAAAAACATCTTCCAACGACGGTTTAATCTGAACAATATCCCAATCTGATTTCATTTTTTTCAAGTATTCATTTACCGCAACCCCATCCTTAAATTTCAAGTGATAACTTCCACCATATGGCTGCCAAATATCAACAATCCCTGGAATTGGGGCGGTTGGATTTTTTCGCTTTGCCCGCAGCCGATACAGCGAATCGCCAAATGTTTTTACTTTTAAATTTTCTGGACTGTCGATTGCGATTAAGCGTCCATCACGCATCAGTGCAATTCTGGAACAATTTTCTGCCTCGTCCATATAATGCGTTGTCACAAATATTGTCACCCCCGATTTAGCCAACACCCGAATCAGTTGCCAAAACCGCAATCGTGACGTTGGTGCAACGCCTGCGGTTGGTTCATCCAGAAACACAATTAGTGGCCTGTGCAACAATGCCACACACAAGGCTACTTCTTGTTTTATTCCACCTGGCAAATCCTTTACAACGACACCCAAATCCCTATCAAAGCCAATAAAATCTAACAACTGCGCCCGATTATTCAGATACTCGTCCGCCTTTAACCCACGCAAAGCCGCCGCAAAATCAAAATTTTCTTTTACAGACAAATCATTATATAACGTAAACCGTTGCGACATATACCCGACAATTTGTTTGATACGATTTTCATAACCCGGAACCAGTTTCATACCATCAACCGTCACTTGTCCCGAACTGGGGGTCAATAATCCACACAGCACCCGAATAGTCGTTGTCTTTCCTGCACCATTTGCCCCCAAGAATCCAAATATCTCGCCACGTTCAACATCAAAAGAAATATTATCCACGGCGACAAAATCGCCGAATAAAACAGACATATTTTTAACATCAACAATTTTATTTTTCATATATCTGTTTTCCCCGCTTAAAAAATAAATCATCAAAATTTTTACTGTCGTATTGCTTTAACAATTCGTCAGGCCGCCCACTGGCCAACACCCGTCCTCGTTCCATCAGCAAGACTTCATTACAACGTTCTGCTTCATCCATATACGCCGTTGAAACAATAATTAAAATCCCCATTTGCCTTGCCTCGTTCAACAGTCCCCAAAACTCTCTGCGACTAATTGGATCAACACCATTTGTAGGCTCATCTAAAAACATAATCTGCGGCGCCCGCAACAATGCACATATCAGCCCCAACTTCTTATACATACCGCCTGACAATTGTCCCGCCGGCCGGTCCAAGAAATCCCCCAAACGTGCCAATTGAACTAACTCGTCCCGTTTTTTTATATACTGCCCATCCGCCAAACCATACAATTTTCGAAAGAAATCCAAATGTTCCGACACTGACAAATCCGCATACAAACTTTGACTCTGCGGCATATACGCAATATGTTCTTGAATTTTTCCAAACGGAATTTTACGCCCGTTTTCATTGTAATGAACCGCCCCAGAATTAGCCCGCATTAAATCTAACATTATCCGAAATAATGTCGTCTTACCTGCCCCTGCCGGTCCAATTAAGCCGTATAAATTCCCATTATAAAAATGTCCAGACACACCATTTAACGCCTGAACTTTATCAAAGCGTTTTGATATTCCATCAACAAAAATTCCAACATCACTCATCCTGCCCCAGCGCACTTTCAATTACCATACCCGATTTCAAAACCAGATTTGGATTTTCAAACTGAACCTTTATGCCATACACCAATCTAGTGCGTTCATCACGTGTCTGAACATTTTTAGGTGTAAATTCTGCCTGTTCGCTAATTTTTATAATCCGTCCGACAAACTTCATATTTTCTGCCTCTGGCAATATACCAACAACCTTTTGCCCAACCTTTAGTTTATATAACATTGAATACGGCACATAGAAATACGCCCAAATATCATACGGATTTGCCACAGACACAACCATCATCCCTGGCGCAACGACTTCGCCAACCTCTCGAAATTTATTAACAACAATACCGTCTATTGGACTTTTAATAACACACCATTGTAATTTCAAATCATTATCTTGCTTATTTCGCATCAACATATCATATTCTGCATCTGCAATATGTCCACGTTCTAACAAGCCCGTCGCCCTATCAAAATCTCTGTTTATTTGTCGTGCTAAAATTTTATACGCATCACACGACAATTCTACAAGTGGTTGCCCAGAATAAACTTCGTCCCCTTCCAGGACAAAAACATTTTCCACATCAGACGCCACCCGTGCCGACAAGACAACCTTGGTTGTTTCAAGTGTCCCGGCATAATAAAAGACCCTATTTTGAACAAAGCGATTTATAAAGACAATCGCCACCACAATAATCAGCCCCAGCGACACAACACCTGCGATAATTTTTTTGGTTTGATATTTTTTCATACCAAATATGATACAAAAAAACCCGACATAATTCGTCGGGTATGAATTCTTAATTTTGCATCACAGAATTTGCATACACAATTAACTTCATCAGGCTTTCATACTTCTTTTCCCCCATTTTTTCCAACAGTTTTCTCAGAAAGACCAGATTACTTTTATTTACATCCTGCACTAACGCCGCCCCTTTTTTTGACAAGACCACCAAACAACTGCGCCCATCATCAGGCACAGGCACCTTTACCACCAATCCCTGATTTACCAATTGTGCAACCACCCCAGTCACCCTGGGCTTTGACACCCCCAGTTTCTGGGCTAAATCCACTGATGTATTTGGTCCAGCATCAGAATTTAATAATTGCAACACCCGCAATTCACTGTCCCTAATTGCGCTTTCCGCATTTACCTGATTAAAAGAATTAACAAAATCCGCAATCTGCTTCCAATTATCCTGCCACATAACCCAATCCTTAATTTAATTAACACCTATTAACTATTATAATTAACACCCCTTAACCAAATCAAGTGTTTTTTGTCTAAAAAACCTAAACGCAAAAAACATATCTAACATAACCGCTTTGACTGAGCGCAGTATTTAGTAATAGCTGCAACTAGACATCTAATTCCTATCTGATATAATTTAGGAAACTAGCACCCATTTAAATAAAGGGTTGCGGCTAGACATCTAATTCCTATCTGATATAATTTGAATGGCTTATTCTGCATTGACGACACGTTGCGGCTAGACATCTAATTCCTATCTGATATAATAATACACAGAAATCAACGCAACTCTAATCAAGTTGCGGCTAGACATCTAATTCCTATCTGATATAATAAGGAACGATAACACCCACACGCACAGGAAGTTGCGGCTAGACATCTAATTCCTATCTGATATAATCAGACCACGCACAAAAATAAGGGGGGTATAGTTGCGGCTAGACATCTAATTCCTATCTGATATAATAACATATTGGAACGTATGATTGCTTGTGAAGTTGCGGCTAGACATCTAATTCCTATCTGATATAATCGGACAACGACTTTTAATCCGTTCGTCAATGTTGCGGCTAGACATCTAATTCATATCTGATATAATCAACAAAATGACATACTAATGGCGCAG
>JAFURS010000053.1 GCA_017471805.1 Alphaproteobacteria bacterium | reverse complement strand
TTTCATCCATAAACAATATACCGGGTGCATTGCGTTGTGCCATATCAAAGATTTCAGTTATCTTGGCAACGCCCAAACCAACGATAATCCCAGAAAAATCAGACCCAGATGCGGCAAAGAATGGGACGTTTGCCTCGCCCGCGATGGCACGCGCCAATAGGGTTTTACCCGTACCAGGCTGGCCAGACAACAGAACACCACGCGGAACACGCGCACCCAAAGATTTATATTTGTCTTTGTTCTTTAAGAAATCGACAATTTCGGACAATTCTTGTTTTTCAGAATCAATACCTGCAACATCTTTGAATGTTGTTTTTGGTTTGCCTGTGGCGATTTTTGTTGGATTTTGATTGACCAAACTGCGACTGATGCCACCGGCACCACCACGACGGAAACCACGGAATATCCAAAAGATAAACATCAATGTCAACAGCAACGGCGCAAATGTCGCAATGCGTTCAAACCACGATTTTGACGTATCAATTGTAATCGCAGTACCAGATTCTGACAATTTGGCCAACATTTCCGGGTCATATGTAATTGTCGCAGTATATTTTGTACCATCGGACAATGTGCCCGTTGCATCGTTGCCATTAATTTTCATCGTTTTAATTTCTGGGGCACGACGCAAAATATCAGAAAATGATAATTCAACCGGCTTTACAACGTTTGTGGGCGCACCCGGCGCAGTTGGGGTCACACCGCCCAACCAAATCGCACGACCAATCAGCAATAAAAACATTATGCCGAATATAATCAGAAAACTGACACCGCCATCACGGCTTCTTTTGCCATTGTTATTATTTTTTTTCTTGAAGTTTTTTAAGTCTTTTAATTTTTTCATTTTTCTTCCTGATACTTGTTTTTGCACCTTCGGGGACAATTAAAATCTGATTCTTGAAACGTCGAATCGTACAATGCCCCAGTGTAAATTTACAATCACTGTGCAACTTACTTAGTGCGAAATTCAGCGAATTCAAGCGCGGTTGATATTCGTCCCCCCCAATGATTTGGATTAACATTCCCAGTGACTTTAAACCAACATGTGGGGGTACGTCAAATAGAAAAGAATCTGAAAATAATGCGTATTCTTTATATAAAACAGAATTAACACGCGATGCAATATCACCGTCCAAGGCGTCACGCGCGCGGGACAAATTTTGAATTGCCAACAGGATTCTGTCATCACTGATACCCAGTTTTGATGCCAATAAATGACGGTTCTTGCGAATCTTTACACGCGTATAATTTTCGTCGTCATTCATTTCATCGTGGAAATATTTTATGCCGTTTTTATCACAGTATTCAACTAACTCATGTCGATAAACATTTAGTAATGGACGAATAATCTTTACGCCGTCACGGTATGAAATATCACGAATAGCGGACAGTCCGACAATTCCACTGCCCCGCGCCAGATTCATTAAAAACGTTTCAATTTGATCATCAGCCTGGTGCGCAACAACCAAGGCATCAATATTATTTTCACGACAAAAATCCGTCATAAACTGATAACGGGCGGTGCGGGCCGCAGCCTCTAGCCCTGATAACGGTTTATCTGATAACCAATCAAAGATACAGAACGGTATATTTAGCGATTTGCATAAATCAGCAACATATTGCGCTTCCATATCTGCGGCGGGGCGCAAATGATGATTTACATGCAACGCAGTTACATTCATACCCGCATCAACCAACCAATGCAACAGGCATACAGAATCAACGCCACCACTGACCGCGACCGCCAGGTGTTGCCCCGAAAATTGCCGAATAAAATCCAAAAACTTTTCATTCATTGTTGTGCTATTTTATGATATAATTTGCAAAAATAAAGGAAAAAGAAATGGGATGTAGGTTAAAATCTATTGCGGTTTATTGCGGTCATCAAATGGGCACAGACCCACAATTTAAACGTGATGCCGTGGCGGTGGGACGTATGCTGGCCAAAAATGGTATTCGTATGGTGTTCGGCGGGGGCGATGTCGGCCTGATGGGAACCGTCGCAACAGCATGCCTGAAAAACGGTGGTGAAGTTATTGGTGTATCAACAGATGACGTTATCGCGATGCAAGAACCAGCCCATCCAGAAATAGAGGTTCAGGTTGTTGACGGCGTTAATGAACGCAAGCAGATTATGTTTGATGAATCAGACGCATTTATTATTTTGCCGGGAGGTGTGGGAACACTGAACGAACTGACCGACATAATGACAATGCAACAAATTGGCGAAACAGATAAACCGTTGTTCTTTTTGAACACAAATGGATTTTGGAATCCGTTGTCACGCCTGATAAAGCATATGAAGAAATATGGTTTCGTTGTTCATCTGGAATCATATAACATGCACAATGCGGATACGGTTGCAGAATTGAAAAAGCAAATATTAAAATATTAAAAAATCCCCGATTGGGGATTTTTTATTACAGTTCAAAAACCTTGTCACGGGATGTGGCGCCACGGATAAGTTTTATGCTGGTCTTTGGAACGTTATAATGTTCTGCCAGCATTTTTATTACGTCGGCGGTTGCCTTGCCATCACTTGGTGCGGTTGTTGTATGTACGCGCACAACACCGTCGGGTTGTATTTCAACCTTGTTCAATTTTGCACGTGGAATAACGCGGACATTTATTTTCATGCCTTGATTTCCGAAATCATATCTTTAAATGCAGGCGTTTTATCGCCAGACACCAGATGCATATGAAAATGAAATACAGACTGCCTTACAAACGGGGCATTTGCACCAGCATTCGCCAAACAATTGAATTCACATTCAACGCCCAATATGTCCGCAGTTTTGGTAAAGCAATCCCAAAAACCGGTTTGTTCGTCCGCAGATGCATTTTTTGCAAAATCCAGAATATTTTCATAGTCACCCTTTGGAATAATCAAAACGTGGGTTGAAAACATAGGATTTACATCATAAAAAGACATCGCATATTCGTTTTCATAAACGCGATTACATGGGATTTCACCACGGATTATCTTTGCAAATACATTGTTTTTGTCATACATATTTTTATTCCCCTTGTTTTTC
>JAFURS010000052.1 GCA_017471805.1 Alphaproteobacteria bacterium | reverse complement strand
TTGATTTTATGACCAATTATAATAACGCCAGCATAGATGATGAATTTTTATCAGACGCCTATTCTTCACAAAAGATAAGCGATGCAACCTGCAAGCCAACTAGCCCAAATGATACCAAGGGCGGAAACGGTTCGTGTGTTGCGAAATATCTGCTTCAAAAGATTGGGACCAAGCAAAACGTCACCGACGAAGGTTTGTGTCGTGCAGTCCTGGACAAATGCCAGCGTTATACCTACAAGGACGGAAAATATATACCATATAATGATGTTGTTGTAAATTATGTTCAACGTGCAATGGTGAACATCCGTGCCGCCCAGCAAGATATTATATCAGAATACGCATCATCGTGTATGGTTGATATTGCCACCTGCTATAATCAACAGGTGACCCAGGTAAATTCCTGGTCGTCATCGGCCAGTATAAACAGTATCTATAACGTAATGCGTGGTGCGTGTCGCAACGTGGCATTAACCTGTGCCTATGCCGTATTTTATAAAAGTGATGCCGAGATTTGTTATGATAATAACGGAAAGGTCGAATGTTCTGTTAAATTAGGCGACATCACTGACACCGGTGCGTTAATCGACGCAATATCCGAAATGTTCTATCAGTCACTATTGTGTCCTGACAATTCTGAATACCAGGCAGCCGAACAAACTAGCGGCGATATTGGTAATAACAAGCAGTATGTCAACAGTCATTGTAAATGCAAATCTGGATACAAGGCCTGGGGGAATTCTTGTCTGGTCGAATGTGATTCTAATGCGACACGCAATACATACGGCACGTGTGTTTGCAACACTAACTATACAATGGAAAACGGTGTCTGTAAGCAAAATGCAACATAAAAAAACGCCAAACGGCGTTTTTTTATTCCCAGTTGCAAACAACAATTGCGTGTTCTGTGGCGTCTGTTCTTATTTTATGATATGACACCAGACCGTCAATAGTTGTGTCAACAAAGACCTGGGGATTGTCAGGGCTAATTTCTTTTTTATAGTTCAGTCGAATAGCCTTTAACTTATGTTCGTTTCGATATTTGTATCCGACACTTTCCGTTGCCCAAACGGCATAGACCGCATTGTTAATATGTTGATTAACGTCTATGTCATCAAAGCGACATTTCATAATGTGTGTTTTGTTGGATTCAAAATCTGGAAACTTTTCAAATGCGCAACCGTATGCCCGCTGTGGCACAACCACATCAGGCGACAGATGGTTTGCCAACGGCAACGGACGACGACGGGTTAAATCTATCAAAATCCACTGTGATGTTGCCCGCACCATCAGACGTCCGTCGGCCCCGTGAATTTCAAAGTCACGTGTTGCCCGCAATGCATCCTGACACGATGGCCAGGTTGAAAATGTTAATTCTTCGCCTTCGACCGGCAATTCAACAATGTCAACAATATAGTGTGTCACAACCCATCCGACATTGTTTTCCAGGCAATATGTGCGCCCGCACCCCAGGATTTCGGCGTGCCGGTCGGCAATCGATTGCAGTTCGTTCATCAAAATCAGCGGTCGGACATTTCCGTATCGGTCGCACTGATATGCCTGCAAAACACGTTTTTCAAACAATTTGTCGGCCATAATTTTACCCTGCAATTTTTTGTTCTGCGACGACAAAATCCAATGCGCTTCCTGTCTGAATGTTATTTGCACGTGCCGCTGATTTAATCAGTCCGTGTAATTCATCGGGTGTATCTGATGGTATGGTCAGCATTTCTAATTTTGCGCCATTGCCAACCTTGCGCTCTGTGCGCAAACCACGAATAGATTTCAACAAATCCAATGCGATATTCATTTGTTCTACATCGGTGTTGTATTCTGGTTGCACAGACGGATATTGGCTCAGGTGTAATGTTTCGCCACCTTCGGTATTTTTATAAATCTTCTGCCACAGTTCTTCGGTCAAGAACGGTATAAACGGCGCATACAAGCCGATGATTGCTCGCAGAACGGTATATAACGTCCACTGGGCTGATAATTTAGATTCCGCACTATATTTTTCCGGCGCCCAGAAACGATCCTTGATAAATTCCAGATACTGGTCGCAGAAAATATCCCAAAAGAACGTGTCAATTGCCGCACGGGAATTATAATTATCGTATTTGTCCAAATGCTTGCGTACTTCGGCGACAGTCTTGTTCAGTTCGTTCAGCACCCATCTGTCTTCGATAAACCGTTCAGAAACTGGAATCTGTGTGGCTGTATCTGGTTCAAAGTCAGACAAATTCATCAAAACATACTTTGACGCATTCCATAACTTTGTCAGCAGTTTTGACCCACGCTTAACCTCATCATCAGAATAACGAATATCTGTTCCGATTGGTGCGGTTGAAATCCAATAGCGCAACGCATCGACCCCAAACTTATCTACTGCGGTCAATGGGTCTGTGCCATTGCCTTTGGTTTTGGACATTTTTTGTCCTTTGTTGTCACGAATCAGTCCATGGAAATTTACTGTTCGGAATGGAACGTCGCCCATCACATAAATTCCCATCATAATCATACGTGCCACCCAAAAGAAAATAATATCTGCGGCTGTGTATAACAAATCTGTTGGATAATAGCGTTTTAATTCCAACGTGTCACTTGGCCAGCCCAACGTAGAAAACGGCCACAGCCCTGACGAGAACCAGGTATCTAATACATCTGGGTCACGTGTTAATGCCTTGCCACCTGATTGTTTAATTGCATCTTCTTCGGTTTCTGCTACATATACATTGCCATCTTCGTCATACCAGGCCGGTATATGATGTCCCCACCATAATTGACGTGAAATAGTCCACGGACGAATATTTTTCATCCAAGACATAAACAAGTTATAACGGTGTTCTGGCATAAATTTAATTTTGCCACTTTCCACCGCAGCGATGGCTGGGATTGCTAATTTTTCTGCATCAACAAACCATTGGTCTGTCAAATATGGTTCAACTGGCACCGCACCACGTTCGGAATAGGGCGTTGGAATAACCTTGTCTTCGATTTTCACCAACAGTCCTGCCGCTTCTATATCTTCGACGACGGCGGCACGTGCCACATATCTGTCCATACCCTGGTATTTTGTTGGCACAACTGGATTTGTGTTTAATTTTGCATCTGGTGTTAAAATGCAAACTGGCTTTAAATTGTGGCGAACGCCAACTTCCCAGTCGTCAAAATCGTGTGCAGGTGTAATTTTCACCGCCCCTGTTCCTTTTTCTGGGTCTGCGTGTTCATCGCCAATAATTGGAATTTCAATATCGGTCAGTGGAATAATAGCCTGTTTGCCAATCAGGTGTTTTAATTTTTCGTTTTCTGGATGAACGGCAATTGCCTGGTCGCCAAACAATGTTTCTGGTCGTGTTGTTGCGATTTCAATAACGCCACCCCCAACCAATGGGTAATTAAAGTAATAGAATTTACCTTTTTCATCACGTGTTTCAACTTCCAAATCTGAAACAGACGTCTGCTGTTTTGGGCACCAGTTAACCAGACGTTTTTCACGATAAATCAGTCCTTCGTTATACATTTTTACAAACAGTTTTGTCACGGCATTGGACAATCCTTCGTCCATTGTAAATCTTTCCCGTCCCCAGGCCGGTGTGACACCCAAGATATGCAATTGGTTCATAATCTGGCCACCTTTTTCGGCTTTCCACGCCCAGGCCGCATCTAACTTTTCCTGCAAAGACAGTGCGTGTGGATTTATGCCCCGCTTTGACAGGTCACGTTCGACCAACAACTGTGTTGCAATAGATGCGTGGTCGGTTCCCGGTTGCCATAAAACATCAAATCCCGACATACGTTTATACCGACAAATAATATCGGTCAGCACGTTATTCATTGCGTGTCCCATATGCAGATTACCTGTCACATTTGGTGGTGGCATCATAATACAAAATGGTGTTTTATCTGAATTAACATCATTATTCCAAAAGGTATTTTTATCCCAAAATTCTTGAATTTTAGTTTCGATTTCACGTGTGCTGATATTCTTGCCAAGTTCTATGTTCATATTTAATCCTGTATGTAAAATGTAAGTCTGGGTAAAATCGTATCAGATTTATTTCAAATTTCAAGAAAAACGCCCAAACGGGCGTTCTTTATTTTTTTATAATTGGTGTCCACGTCGTAGTATCCAGATTTTGTAAATCATTTGGCAATTTAGTCGTATCTAAAACATTCCATTTTTGTGTGCGTCCAAACGGTCCGATTTTGCCATCGTCGGCAGGATGGTGGCCATAAAAAATCCTATCAGATTAAATTTCATATGTTTTCCTTTCTTTTTGTTTATAAAACATATACGGACAACAAAATTTTATAAAAACAAAACAGACATCACAAAAAAATAAAAATATTTAACAGTCTTGACAAAATACAGGTTTTGTATTACATTATAATGTGAAAATAGCAAAAGGATAAAAAATGAACGCATTTTTGAAAAAGACACTGATTGAAACAATTTTGAAATCAGATGTTGAATTTAAACGTGACTGGGGCAGTGATTTTTACACATTAAAAGACGCCTCTGGCAAGGTTTTGGCCCACTATGTGAACGGCTACGATTATGGTTTATATCGTTTGACAATTGGGACCAATGAAATTGAAATCGAATGGTATGAAAATTCCAAGACCCCCAAAACCCAGGAACAGAAAGATATGTTCGAAGTTTTGTCGGCATTTACATCCCGCTGGCAGGAATTGAACCAGGCAAAATTGCAAGCAAAAAAATTCGAAGATGCCAAAAAGGCCCTGACTGCCGCTGAACAAAATATGATAAATGTTCTGACTGGTAAAAATCAGAAAGTAATCTAAACAAAACTTATATTGCACGGACCACACGACAGAATGTGACCCCATAAACTGCGGTGGCACCGTTTGCAACCAGGACACGGCGCAATTCTGAAAAGGTTGCGCCGCTTGTCATTACATCATCAACCAACAGTATTTTGCGCCCACGAATCTTGTCTGGACGAACAACAGTAAATACCCCACGAATATTTTCTGCCCGTTGACGGGCATTTTTATGACCCATATCCGGTCGATACTTTCGTCGAACTGAATCGACATCTAATTTTACGCCTAATATTTTTGCAATCGGCCGTGCCAGCAGTGTGGCCTGATTATATCCACGCTTAATCAGACGTTTATAAGCCAACGGCACTGGCATAACAATGTCTGCGTCAACGTCAATATCACGCAATGCCCACATCATTGCACGTGCCATAAAACGACTGTAATTTATTTTCCCACTATGCTTAAACGGCAACATTGCCGCCCGTGATGCATCGTCATAAACGCACGCACATCGTATCCAATCCAGTTCACATTTGCCTGCGGCGCATACCGGACACATTGGTCGGCCACCTAAATCCAGATTTGCCGGAAACGGGTATGCGCATTTAACGCATTTGGGTTCGTCTATCCAGTTGATTGCGCCCCAGCATACCGCACACAATTCGCCATTTGTTGACACCGGCGTTCCACAAAGTGGACACGCCGGCGGAAAAATAAAGTCAAAAATCTTTGCAAGAATCCCTACCACGACATACTTTTATATGTTTTTTTATCAACAGTATCCCCGAATATATCACGTTTTTGCTGGGTTAATGTTTCGTATTGGTCGCTGGAAATTATGCGCAGAACAAAGCCTGGTTCTTCACGTGTTGACAGAACTGGAACAATGCGGTGCTGTGAAACCCCGTTGTCTGTCAAGACCTGTTCAACAATTGCCAAACGACGTGCGGCTAATTTGCGTTCGTCTTTGCTTTTTGTCATATATTGCGGAATTGCAACTTGGATTGCACGTGTAGGCTTGTTCACAACAATCCCCGCATATTCCGTCAACAGGGTATAATTTTCCCGTGACAATGCCGAATCTTCATTTCTGAATTTGATTTTGATTTCCAATGGCCGAATCCCAGACCCTTCGGACAGGTCACGTTGTGCAGTAAATCCTTCGATTGACGACGACATATCACTTGCTACATCAAAACTATCGTCAATAGAATACGTGGACAGGTGTTTGTTTTCGGATAAAAATGTTTTTCTAAATGCCTTGCGCAGTTCAGATGGTGACATTTTCGTCATATCGTCACGCACCGCCACAATTCGTGGCGAGATGTTTTTTTCAACGCTGCGCACAACAACATCGTCGTCCATTGGCACAACCAGGCGGCTTAACGACACTTCCTTTGAGTTATCGATTTTTTCTGATTTTACAGATGTTGCAACCATCTCGGGCTTAATTGTTGGGCGGATTTGTGGTTCGATTGCCTTGGTTTCTGCAATCGGTGCCGCAATCACACGTGATGACACATTGCGAACACTGTCGTTTGCACGCTTTTGCAGTTCAACCAAACGTGCGATTTGTGAATCTATGTCTGGAACGTTTTCCACTGTTGGTTGGGGCTGTGGCAATGTTTGCGCCATTCGTGGTGCCACTGCAACCTTTGCGTCTAAACTTTCTTCGGGTAAAACAGAATCAGAACGAATTACAGAAAATTCATCAGGTGTCGGCATACGCAAAGCCAAATCATTCCTTGCCCACAAATCGTTGCTTGGGCGACGTGGTGCCAATACATCGTTTGATGCCAAAAGTTGTTCGCCAGAATCTACTGACTGTGCCTTTACAGGTGTAGCTGCCTTGGTCGCAGTGCGTGAGACGACCGCACGTGTCCGTGTTGGGGCAATGGTTTTATTAACTTTTGCAATTGAATGCACCGGCGTATCGGCAACTTCCCCGAACGCAGCCCGTGCAGAAACACCCCCCGACGACAAATTCACCACCGGCAATCTTGCGTTTGCCAACGCCGGCAATACAACAAATACCGACAATATGCTGATTGTAAAATGACGCATTTTCCTTTCCTTCCACTATTATCTTAGAACAAATCACGAATCGACCGCAAGCAGAAAAATACATCTAATAAAAAAATCCCCCAATTGGGGGATGAAATTACAATTGAACTTTGCCGTTGTTGGCAATTAAATCTGCCATCATTTCTATGTGGCCACCGGCCTCACGCACAATCAGGTCGCCGGCTGCAATTTCCGCAAAGTCTAAAACGTCCGACACAAATGCATCAAATTTACCTGCCGCAACCCACGCCAAATCCAGGGCCGGGCATCCAGTGCGACGAACGTCACCAATTTCCGGGCGTTTATCGCTGGTATTGTATGCAATTGTTAATTGGTCAACTTCTGACAGTTTTGAAACCTTTAAGCGTGCCGAATGGTATGCCGAAAACAAATATGCGCCACGTTCTGCCTCTGCGTAATACAGGCGTTCGTCAATTGGGGAATAGACCAATGCGATTTTTGTTTCATCGTTTGAACGCAATGCCAACGAAATGGCAAAGTGGGGATTGCCACGAACGAAATTCGATGCCCCCGACAAAGACAGAACAAATTCGTCACGCCCATCACCGGCCTGTGACATATTTGGTGTCAACAGTCCTGCCGACGGACGAACCAACAGCAAATCGTTTAAAATACTTTCTTCGATGCGGCTTGCGGCTTTCTGGACGAAATCACGTGCGCCCTTCAAAGATTGTTGCAGGTTTTCAACTTCGCCAAAGTCACGACGCAGCGATGCGCCTGTGCGTTGCAACGCAGCGAACATTTTATTTAACTCAATCGAACCCTTAATCAACAATTCCATTGTATCCCGCCCCCATCAAGATTGTGTATGGTTAAACGAATAACGTTAGAAATTAAAGCCAGCAAATTTTGTTTTAAATTCTGCTGCACGTTGACCTTTTTCGCCAGCATTTGAACGTTGACCTGTCCAGGCAGAATGGTTCAAGTTATCTGTCGATAAAATTAAGTCTTTTTTAACAGAAGAATACATTTTAACTGTCTTGCCATCCGTGCGGGTGACGTTAATTTCGTGGTATTCTGGATGAATTCCTTGTTTCATATTATTTACCTTTGTTTGAATTTTAGCCTGTGAATTATACAGGTATTTTTATAAAAATCAAGCAATATTAAATATTAGTAGCGACCAATACACCCCAGGTATGAATTTCCAGTTGATTCCAAAACGTTTATAAACTGATTTTGGTTTCGACCCGAAAACAGTGCCAAAATTGTCCCAGAATTTGTTGCCAACATATCTGAAACAGTTGCAATCCCAGAATTCATCTGCTTAAAGAACCCACTTGTCGGGTAAATTTCGGCCGCCAACAACTGTGTCTGACCACACAGGTGTGCATTTTTGCGTGATTCAATAACCATCAACTGGCATTCTGTCGATATAATCATTTTATCGCTAACCACGCCGACCCCGCCCAACAGTTCGCCCCACCATCCGGTTGAACCACAAAACACAGGGTAATAGATAACCGCATTTGGGTTCTTTTCCAACACATCGGATATATCGATATCGTCGGTATAGACTTCGGGCATAATGCCGGTTGTATTATTTATTATTTTACGTGCCAACTGGTATTCATTATCCCCAGTTGTCTTACGTGGCCAGTAAAGAATCGGAAACTTTGTCATTGCTATGAATTATATCAGATTCGGATTGCATAAAAAAGGGGGCCAGGTTAAATAAAGGACTTGATTTTTTATTTTTTCATTGCGGAATACCATTTTTTAAGGTTTTCCCAAATAATTTCTGCGTTCTTTTTTGTTGTGTCATAGAAGTCTGTTGAAATCTGAACCTGGAACAAACTCTTGGCCAGGGCCGGAATCAGCGTCATAAACATTGCGATAAATATTCCCATCAGCACAATTGTGACCAGGCTGTCGTTGCGCATCATCAGTGCGTCCATTAAAAATTTCGAATCGTTTTGTGTTAATGCCGTCGATAATGCCGATAAGCCGGCCCAGTCGCCAAATATTGCGTCCAAGAACATAATTGCAAATGACACAAACACCCCGGTTATTGCCAGTCCCAGCGTCCCAGAAATAACGTAATCTATAATTTCACGAATCGATTTTCCGGCCCCCGCCAGCGATATTTTCCATCCCTTGAACAGCCACGCCAACAGCATCAGTGGCAACATAACTAAATCCAGCGACAGTTTTATAAATATTTCCAAGAAATATAACGGTATCGGCAACAACGCCATAAAGAACAATACTAATATTGCCATCCCCGCAAAGAACATAATAACATTTGGGAAAATCGGTATTCCCCATAAAATAGTATGCATATAATCCGAATCAAATGCCATATTCAGCATTGTCCACCCAACCGTCATCCCCAGACCGGTCATCTGATGAATGCCTGATAATTCACACGCCAGGTTGTGACGCAACTTTGGTGAAAATGCACCTGCCTTAACGGCGGCGGCATCAACAGACGTTGCGTCGGCAATTGCGGTTGCAACGATGCACGAATCGAAATTATCGTCGTGCAACACCGCCCGATTAAGCGACAGACCAACATTGAACACTGGTTCAATTGCGATTTCTGAAATCATACGTGGCAGTGGTGCCACCAATAGTGCCGCCACGACCCCCAACTTGAACAAATGTGTTGTAAAAGTATTTGCGATTGACCACGGTCCTTCGACCTTTTGATTCAGGAAATTGTCAATCAGACGCCACGCAAACCATATTGCCGATAACATTATTGCAAACGGTATAATTACATCCCCCAGTGCGTGATACACCTTGGGCAACAGGCCAGACATTGTTGACATAATGTCTGAAAACATCTGACAGGTCCAACAACTGGAAAAAAATTGGTATGACGACACCATATCGGTCGGCACACTTGAACGATAAATTGAAAATCCTGCGATTGCGCCAATTCCTGCAACACCTGCGATAACGATTGGTGCGACCGCACCCGCCGTGAACGGCAGGAAGGATAAAAACGTAATCCAAAATTTTTTTATACGATTCATTACTTTTAAGTATATCACATTTTGTCCCAAATGTGATATAATTGAAAACATAATATAAATTATTAGGGAATGTATATATTAAAAAAAATATTCTGGACGTTTATTTTCACGGCGGTCTTTTTGGCGCCGGGTGGTGCATATGCTGGGAATCTGATTGACGGATTTAACCTGGCGCCGTTTGTGCCAATGGTCCTGGATGCGCTGATGATGGTTGCGACCGGAACGTATGAATTTTTTGTAGGCAACGGTGACGGCATAATAAATATTTTAATCTGGATGTTTTTAGGATTTACCATCACATTGACGTTGGTAAAATTATATATTCCAAAATCCTGGGCGGGTTTATTTGGAATATCGGTTGGTGGCGAACTGGAATCTGGCAAAACATCTGGGACAAAAATAGTTGAAAGTGTTTTGAAACCCGGTTTTCGTGCTGTGATTGCGACGACATTGTTATTACAGTTAAAGCCTGTTTTTCTGACACAATGGTTGGTAAATCCGTTTTTGCAATTGGGTTCTTTTTACACCAGTGCGATAACCGACACAATTAACCAGCCTGGGACCCACGCCCCTGATGTGTCGTGTCCACCTGATATTGTGGCCAAGGCCTGGGTATCTGAATCGTCGTGTAAATTCTTGGTTCAACCTGTATCTGATTTATCGCACGCAAACAACCAGATTATAAAGCGTGGTTTTGATTCCTTGATGTCTGGTTTGCGTGGACTAATTACCCTTGTCCCCCACGGTGGCGAAGATTTTATGAATGTCATCACTGGGATAATTTTAATTATAACATTTGTCAGCAGTAATTTGTTTATGGCATTGCTTATAATCCAGGGGATATTTAACTTTGGGATGCAACTGATATTATATCCATTTTATGTTTTGACCTACGTGTTCAAGTCCAGTGACAAATGGCTTGATGTGTGGCCGGCATTTGGCGGCATAACCAAGGCCTTGCAGCAACTGATTGTGACAATGATTGCCTGTTCGTTTATGTTGTGTATAAATCTGGCGGTAATACGTGCCTTGTTTGATTGGAACAGTTCTGTATTTGTCGCCGCCGCCGGTGGCAGTGCGGTCAGTAATGTGCCGACGGTCGGCACCAGTGCAATGGGTTTTGGCGAACATTCTATTACCTGGCTGTCGGCATTGTTGACCCTGTATTTATTCTTCAAGATTTATGATATGACCCAGCAACAGTTAAAGAAATATATCGGCAGTGGTATGGACGACCTGTATAAGAACGTCATATCTGATTCCAAGACTGTTTGGGCCGGGGCAAAGAAATGGGGGACCAGCATCGGCAAGGCTGTTGGTTGGATAAAGGGAAAATAGCAAGAAATGAACAACTGGCTTGACGGCATTATCGAAGAAACTGTTCAGTGTTGGGGCTGTGCTGTTTTTGACAGACTGTTTCAGATTGTATCTGATGCAGCCGGCAGTGTTTACAGTCAATTTTCATTTTTCTGCACAGTTTTGTTCTGTGTATTGTTTGCGTTTTATGTCTTGAATGCCGTCTGGAAGAATATCAAAGGCGACGCATCAGACCCTTTTTATAAAAAATCTGTGCAACGTGTTTTTATAAATGCAATTGTCTGCATTGGTTTTTTGGGTATGGGCGTTGCTTTGCCACGTTTTATATCGACTGTGACATTTGAACCGGCGGCCCAAATTGCGATGACTTATACCCAGGCGATGATAAATCTGGACAGTGAACAGGTTGCGCAAAAGGTGACTTATCAACCAATGGAAATGCCAGACGACGGTTTTTATCGTCCTGAACTGCGTGATAAAATTATCCTGTTGATGAAGACCACGATAACCCAGTTTCAATCATACATAAAACTGGGTGTTGCCATAATGGAAACCGCCTTTACTTGGGACGCCTTGCTTGGTATTGGTGCGCTTATCAAGCATATTATTTTATTTGTAATTGGTGCATATTTGGCGTGGTATTTCTTCAAGATGTTTTTCAGGTTTTGTTGCTATTTTGCAGACATCATTATAGCGATGGTGTATTTTGCATTTTTCTTTCCGCTGTCTATTGTTTTGTTTGCATTCAAGGGTGCTGACAACGTCCCCAGTTGGGTTGGCGGTCTGGGGAAAAGCGTCGGGATTTCCCAGTTCAAGAATTTAATAAACGCAATCATAACATTGGCATCTGCGGTTATAACTTATACTGTCATAATGGTAATTATTGCCAAGTTTTTTGCCGACCCAGATGTATCAAACGCAGAACTAATGAACGCAATTACAACTGGGAAAATATTTGATGCAGAATTGAATACTGAAAATTTAATGGCATTAACCCTGGGCAGTTGTGTAGTATTAACATATGTCCTAAATTACATCTATGGCCAGATACCACAGGTGACCAAAATGATATTGTCGGCATTTGGGGTTTCAGAAGAAAAGGCGAACAGTGAAGCCTTGGCAAACGATATGATGACATTAACTAAAAATATATGGGAAACAACTAAAAAAGTTGGCGCCACAATTATTTCTGGGGGCCAAGACAAGGACAAAGAAGACACAGAAGACAAAGACAAATAAAAATGTTAAAAGCACAACTGATTTTAATTGCTGTTCGCTTTATTATGGGCGCAATTGCGTTGGGTCTTGGGATTTGGTATTTGTCATCTTCGATTGGTGGTGCATCACTAACATATACAAATATGGGTAATTTCCTGACGGCAATTGGTGTTGAAAACGGCGATATTGCCAGTGCGAACGCCTGCTTTTTATGTGGTTATATTGCTGATTTATTTTCTGTGATTGGGTCAGCGGCGGAACGTTTTTGGAATTTGATTGTTCAAAATTTATGGGTTTTGATGGCACTTGGGTTTGGATTGTTTTTATTTATTCATACCGTGAAATATATATTCGACCACGCTAAAAAGACAATGAATTATGAAAAGGCGACCGAACATAAAATTGAATTTCAAGGCTGGTGGGACAAGGTCTGGAAACTTGGCATTCGTATAATGATTGTTGGTGTTTTGATGGGGGCCTTGGGGATGGGGGGCAATGCTGCCCTGCGCAGTGTTTCGCAAATAACCATAACCCCTGTTTTGTATATGGGCGCAGAACTTGGTATGATGGCCAGTGGTGTATCCGATGCGGCCGAATGTGGTGCCTTGAAAACGACTGGCTCCACTAATGATGCCAGTGACATATTAAACCCAATTATGCAACCGTTTATGTGTGTTATGGGCAATATCAACAGTGTTATGTTGGCGGGTGCGGCTGGTGGTTTTGCGATGATGAACTATGCGTGGCTTGGTATGGGGGGCGGGGCATTTACCTGGGTTGCGGGTTTGGTGCTGGTTCTGATGTTTCTGGTAATTGGATTTGATTTATTTTTCCAGATATTGTCGATTGTATTCAAGTTAGTATTTATAATAATTTTTCTGCCTTTGTTGCTTGCTGCAACCGCATTCGAGAATGTCTGGTCCAAGGCAAGCAAGATATTAAGCAATTCGATTGGAATGTTGGTGTCATCGGCGGTCCGCATAGTTGCAATCACGTTAAAGGTTTTAATTATATACGCAACTGTATCTTATGCGGCCGATTCCTATTTTCCTGGTCCAAATGATGGTTTCAGTGCGATTTTGCCACCAATGATGGGCCAGCGTGCTGAAAATCCGGACGCCCAGACATTATCAGTTATGAATGTTTTTGCGACCTGTGAACAGGTTGCGCTGGTTGACGGCGAAATGGACAAAGACAAATTCCAAGATTGCTTTACCGCCCGCCGTGCCCAGGTTGAACGCACATACCCTGGGGCATTTGATTTCTTGGCAGACGGTTGGGAATTTTTGTTAATGATGGTATTTTTATTCTTCCTTTACTATTACGCAATCAGTCCCAAGATTGACAAGTTATTACCAAACAGTGGTGTAAAATTACCAATTCCTGGGGAAAATTCAAACGTAGCAACGGGTGAAGTGTTTGATTATGGTGCGTGGATACACGATTTGGGACAAAAAATCTGGGCGGTCCCCGTTCAAATCACTGAAAAAGTCACCAAGGCAATGGGTAAAAAATAATGAGTTGGTTAAAAAGAATCTTTGCTGTTTTGATAGTTGCAGTGGCGACGTTGACGTTTTCTGTCCCTGGCAATTGTGCATCTTCGAATGTCCCACTGCCTGATATTGGCGATGATGGAACCTGGACAACGGCCAATAACCGTGAAATGTTTGTTGGTCAAATGACCCGTGACATAGAACAATTCCAGGGTAATTTCCAAACCCAGGTTGTTGATGATTTTGTCCCGATAGAGGCAAAAATAGGCCTGACCTTTATGAACGCCTTATCGTTTGTCAGTGATGTCTTGGATTCATCATTGGTCCGTTTTGTTGTGTTGTTTATGTTTATTGCGTTTGCATTCTGGGTAATGTTCGAAACATATAATATGATGCAAGGCGGCAAGGGCAACACAATGGATTTAATAAAAAACATTGTTAAAAAAGGCACGATGATTGCCATCTGGGTTGTCGTATTGCGCTTTGGTCCGGCCCAGATTTTTATGTGGATAATGGGACCAATTATCAGTGTTGGAACATATTTGTCTGATTTTATTCTAGATGCAGTTGCCGCCAGTGCCGGCGCACAATTGCCCGATACCTGCGCCGCAATTCGTGAATATGCAGCAGCGAATATTTCTGAAAGAAATATCATCGACGCCACGGCTGCGGCTGATATGATGTGCCTGCCGACACGAATGACCGGTTTTTGCTATACGGCCATTGCCGCCGGATTCAAATGGATGATATCCGGACTTGGCACTAGTGCATTTACTTTCTTGGGCGGTCTGTTATTTGTTGTGTTATTTATTATGATTGCGTGGAAATTTATGTTTATGGCCCTGGGGATTATCGCAGACTTGTTCCTGGGGGTAATGATGTTGCCGTTCACAGCGATTAAGGAAACCGTTGCCTCGATGTCTTACAAGGGAATTGCCGGCAATATCTTTAACAGTTTTTTGGGGATATTTTCCACCGAATCTTTGGAGTCACAAATCACACGATTTATTCAGGCGGCAATATATTTTGTATCACTTTCGATTGTCGTTGCATTCTGTGTTGCAATGTTGTCGGGTGTAATTGACGCAGATATTGCAGCACGTGTCCCAAGGCTGGAAAATGACGGCTTTTGGGCGACGTTGCTGGTTGGTGCCTTGACCTGGTGGTTTGCAAATCAGGCAATGGATTTGGCCAAGAAATTGGGTGGCAACATAAATGCATCATTTGGCGACCAGGTGCGTGGTGACATCAAAAAATTATGGGATAATACATCTGGCACCGCAAAAAAATGGTGGAAAATTATTCGTGAAAAAAAGTAAAAAAACAGGTCCCAAACGGGACCTTTTTTTATTCTTTTGCCACCCGTTGTAATACGGCGGTGAAGGTGGATTCGGCTACCTTTTTTCCACCAACAAACGCAATGCCGTGGAACTTGTGCAGACTCATTTTCGTCAGCAGTAATTCAACGTGCAATTCCAATTTATCCCCTGGGCGCACCATATGTGAAAACTTAATTTTTTCCATTGTTGTGAAATACCCCAGTGTGTTTTTGCGTTCTTCTTCGGACAGTCTGGAAAACGCAACAAAGCACGCCGTCTGGGCCAATGCTTCAATCTGTAATACGCCGGGCATAATTGGATTGCCTGGGAAATGTCCATCACACCAAAATTCGTCATCACGAACATACTTAACCCCAACTGCGCTGGTATCATTATATTCACGAATTTCATCCACCAGGCGCATATTACCCCGATGTGGTATAACATTTTCTATTTGTTTTGCGTCAATCATATTCCTTGCCTTTCTTTATTTTTTTTAGTTTTTTACTTGCTTTCTCAGCCAGGCATAATGACGCATAAATTCTGTTCCTGGGCCCGCTGGATATCCCATATGTGATTGTCCATCTGGTATATTGCGGAATACCCCACTGTTTGCCCCAACAGATGCATCATTTCCAATATGCACGCCATTTGCAACGCCAACGTGCCCGCCCAGCAACGCACGGTCACCAATAACGACACCGCCCGCCAGGCCAACCCCACTGGCCAAGAAACATTCTTTGCCAATCACAACCCCGTGTGCAATTTGGCATAAATTGTCTATTTTTGTTCCGTCGCCAACACGTGTATCGGTCATTGCGCCACGGTCAATACAGGTATTTGCCCCAATTGACACACGTTCTCCCAGAACGACCCGTCCGACGTGTGGGATAAATATATTTTTTCCATTTTGGCGTGTATATCCAAAACCGTCCTTGCCAATAACCGCCCCAGAATTTATAACGCTGTCTGCGCCAATTGTTGCATTTTCAATATGCGCCCCCGATTGAACAATTGTATTGCGCCCAATAACAACATTGCGTCCAATATATGCGTATGGATAAATTTTTGCCCCTGGTTCAATAACCGCCCCACGTTCAATCGTCGCAAATTGTCCAACGTATGTAGTGCGTTTTTTTCTAAAAAACACGCCCCGTTCGATATGAGCATTTTTACTGATACCAAAGCGTGGTTTTTCACGATAGATTTCGCCCAAGATTTTTACGATATTTCCCCGTGGGCTGTCTGTGATTAACAGTGTTGCGCCTTCTGGTGCGTGCTTAACCATTTCAGGCTGAACCAGAATAACGGTTGCCCGTGTTTTTTCCAAGACCTCGACAGGCAATATCTTGAACGCATTGCTGTTTTGTTCTGTGGAATAGAACGCCAATTGTCCTGGGCGTGCGTCTGCGATTGGTGCGACCCCCCGCACAGGTGCATTTGCGTCGCCTTGTAATTTTAGGCCAAATTTAGCCGCCAACACGCCGGCTGATGTTTTATTTGCCGCCGGCCCGAACAAAGATCTAAATATTTTCATCATAGTGCCACGATTATAAATAAAAAAAATCATATGCGCCACAATTTTATAATTTATTGGATTTTGCTTGCAATTTAGCGATTCGTCTTTATAATATAGACTGTTCTTAAATAGTTTTTTTAAGGGCGGGGTCGAACAAAACCCCGCTCTTTCAATAAGACACAGGTAATTAACCAAAAGGAGAAATACAGATGTCTTTTGCTTCAATGCCACGTCAAGACTTACTGTTGGCAATCGAATCTTTGGCACGTGACAAACAAATCAACCGTGATATTGTGTTTGAGTCACTAGAATCCGCAATTGCAAAAATTGCAAAACATAAATACGGCGAAGAATTTAATATTACTGCATCTATTGACCGCAAGAACGGCACAATACACGTAAAGCGTTTGTTTGACGTTATTGAATCTCCGGATGCGTTGGGCGAAGAATATGACCCTAACACGATGTTGACCGTATCCCAGGCCAAGAAGTATGCTGACAAACCCCAGGTTGGCGACGTTGTCGAAGATGCCTTGCCAGAACCTGAATTTGGTCGTATGGCATTCCAGACGGCCAAGCAGATTATGACGGCTCGTGTCCGTGAAGCGGCCAAGGAACGTGAATACGAAGAATACAAAGATAAAATCGGTGAAATTTTAAGCGTCAAGGTTATTCGTTCTGAATTTGGCAATGTAATTGTTGGTATTGACGAAGACCCTGAAAATCGTGGGAAATTCCGTGCCGAAGGATATTTGAAAAACAGTGAAATCATCCCGGCCGAGGTTAATGAACTGTTAAACCCAAAACCAACTGACAAGAACGACAAAAACCGCAACACTATCCGTGTATTGGTATTAGATGTTGTTCGTTCAAACAGTGGTCCACAAATCTTTTTGACACGCACGCACCCAATGTTTATGGAAAAACTGTTCGTTCAAGAAGTTCCAGAAATATACGAAGGCATCATCAAGATTAAGTCTGTTGCCCGTGCGCCTGGTTCACACGCCAAGATTGCGGTTGAAACAATGGATCCATCTATTGACGCCGTTGGTATGACGGTTGGTATGCGTGGCACACGTATCCAGGCAGTTATAGAAGAATGTCATGGTGAAAAAATTGACGTTATTCCATATTCCGAAGATCCTGCGGCCTATATTGTCAACGCAATGCAGCCTGCCAAGGTTGCTAAAATCATCGTTGACGAAGATACCAAGCGTGCCGTTGTTGTTGTGAACGATGATCAACAGTCATTGGCGATTGGTCGTCGTGGTCAGAACGTGCGTTTGGCATCACAGTTGACGGGTTGGAATATTGACGTTATGAACGAAGCCGAAGAACAGGAAAAGCGTGCAAAAGAATTCAAAGAAAAGACAGAATTGTTTATTGGTGGTCTGGACGTTGACGAAATGATTGCCCAGTTGCTGATTACCGAAGGCTTCCGCACAATCGAAGAAATTGCATACGTTGACGTATCTGAACTAGAAGAAATCGAAGGCTTTAACCCAGAATTGGCGGCTGAATTGCAAAAGCGTGCAAAAGATTACTTGGTTCGTGTTGAACAAGACTATCTGGACCAAGGTCACCAGTTGGGTATGAGTGATGACTTGTTAAAATTTGATTTCATCAAACGTCCAACGATTATGAAGTTGGGTGCCGCCGGTATTAAATCCCTAGAAGATTTAGCGGACCTGGCGACTGATGAATTGGTTGAAATCTTGGGTGAAGACACAATGTCAAACCGCCTTGCGGGTCGTGTTATTATGAAGGCACGTGAAATGGCATACGGCATCAACCAGGAAAACGAATAATAATAAAAACTGACGGAGTTGTTAAAATATGGCAACATTGACACTTGGAAAATCTGTGACAACTGACGCTGTGCGCAGCAAAAAGGGCGCCACCGTAGCGGTTGAACGACGTCGGCGTGTTATCGCCCCCGGCAGCAAGGAATTGCGTGATGAACCGGTTGCACCGGCAACGCCACGCAATGCGGCTGATGAAAAATTGCGTGCGGTTCTGGCTGCGGCCAAGGCCCGTGAAGAAGAACGTAAAAAGCGTGCCGCCGAAGAAGAAGCGGCCCGCCTTGCACGTCAGGCTGAAATTGAACGTGAAACACGTGAATACGAACAGGTAAAAACACAACTGGCGGCCCGTGAAAATGTCAATGTTGCCGAAACCAGCGACGAACCAGTTGCCGATGCGCCTGCGGCGACCGCCAAGGCGGCAAAACCTGCGCCACAACAGCGTGTGTTTTCGAATAATGCCACCCCTGGTGCCGGCAAAAAGAACCGTAATTCTGACGAAGAAGACGGTCGTCCAAATAACAGATTTAACAATTCCAAAAAAGATTTCAAGAAATCTGGAAAAATCCACCTGCACGACATTGTGATGGGCGATGGCGAAGACGATGATGAAATTGGAATCCGTGGCGCAAACCGCCGCCGTTCCGAAGCATCGTTAAAGCGTTTCCGTGAAAAGGCACGTGCTGTCTTTTCTGCCCCGCAAAAGGTTGAACACGTTGTTAATCTTGGGGATACAATCACGGTCAAAGATTTGGCGGCTGCAATGGCTGAAAAGGTTGGTAATGTTATTAAAAAGTTAATGGAAATGGGTATGATGGTTTCCGTTAACCAGTCTATTGACGCCGACACGGCTGAACTGATTGCGACCGAATTTGGCGCAACGGTAAAGCGGGTCGAGATGAAGCCATATGCCGACCAATTGGAACGTGAACCTGATGCTGAAAAGATGACGCCACGTGCGCCGGTTGTGACGGTTGTGGGTCACGTTGACCACGGTAAAACGTCGCTTTTGGATGCGTTCAGAAATGCAAATGTTGCCGCCGGCGAAGCGGGCGGTATCACCCAGCACGTATCATCGTATGAGGTTAAAACAAAATCTGGTCAAATGATAACATTCTTGGACACACCTGGTCACGAAACGTTCACAGCGATGCGTGCCCGTGGCGCCCAAATGGCAGACATTGTTGTATTGGTTGTTGCGGCGAACGATTCTATTATGCCACAAACAATCGAAGCGATTAACCATATTCGTGCGGCAAACGTTCCATTTATCGTTGCAATTAACAAAATTGACCTGCCCGAGGCAAACCCAACCCGTGTAAAAACAGACTTACTGCAACAGGAAGTCCAGGTCGAAGAAATGGGTGGCGATGTTCAGTGTGTTGAAATTTCTGCGACCAAGAAAATCGGTCTGGATAAACTAGAAGAAGCGATTTTATTACAGGCAGAAATGATGGAATTAAAGGCCGACCCTGAAATGCCGGCGGTTGCCTATGTTGTCGAAGCAAAACAGGAAAAGGGTCTGGGGGCGGTTGCAACAATTCTGATGCGCCAAGGAACATTGAAAATTGGCGATGTATTTGTTGTTGGCGAAACATTTGGTCGCGTTCGTGGATTAATTAATTCAAATGGCGAACGCGTAAAATCTGTACGCCCGGGACAGCCTGCTGTTGTGTTGGGATTGAATACAGTGCCTGGTGCAGGTGACGAACTGCGTGTTATGGAAAGCGAGGCACAAACACGTGAAGTTGCGGCATACCGTGTGCAAAAGGCCAAGGACAAGGCAAATGCAGTTAAGCGTTCGTCACTGGAAGAATTGTTTGCCAAACGTGACGAGTCCAAGAAACTGATACTGCCAATTAT
>JAFURS010000051.1 GCA_017471805.1 Alphaproteobacteria bacterium | reverse complement strand
CAAAAATTATGAAAAAAGACACATGCGGGGAATTTTTGGTGCTTTGTTTTGTTGGGGCAAACTGGATCGTCTGCCCCTTTTTATACGCAACAACGCTCCATGCCTGATTTACTATATGTTTATTGTAGCGAATGTGGCCTCTATTGCCGCTACGTGATCCGGTTCATTTTCTGGGATTGTAGCGGTGTCGCGGTCAATTTTGGGTAGGTATCGAGCAAAGGCTTCTTGAAAATCCTCTATCCGGTAACCTTTGACAACCTGATGTCCAAATCGTATGTTGACAGACTGTATATTGTATTCGCGTAGCCTCTTTGCGACCTGACGCGCAACGCCAGGTTTTTAACAGACGCATCATAATACATCAAACGTTTACCCTGTGGGGCAGGTGGCAACGCCGCAACAGCGGCCTCAGTGAAGTTAAATCTGCGTTCATTCGATTGTGCAGGCATCGGGATTCACCTTATGGGGTTGGCTAACCGAAACGCATGGTGGCTAACCTATGGCTAACTTATTTGATAAATCTCCCGCCTACTACGTAAAACATTTTACAACTGTAAATCGTTGATGCTAGGAAAAAATATAAAGTTTTGTAAATCTTATGAAAGCCAAAGAAAACAACGAGTTTTGAAATTCGGAGGGCGATGCTCTATCCAATTAAGCCATGGGTGCGTTGCAGTGTATTATACGTAAATTTAATTAAAATGCAAGTGGCGACTTTTACCGTGCTTTTTTTATCTTTGAATGTTGCCACAGCATTTTTTTGACTGCATTATTTGCATTTGCAATCACTGATGCCCGGGTTTTGTTTAACTTTTTTTCACTAATTTTTTCATACTCATCAAATAATTCGTTTATATCAAACCCAAGTTGTATGTATTTTGCCGCCATTGCACCAAACGCATAATTTACATCACTGACTGCGGCGGTGTCTATGTCTAAAATCCCAACCAAGTGTCCGTCTTCTGACACGACGATATTTTTTGGTGTTATGTCAGTATGATAAACAGCCTTGTCGTCATCATTGCCCAGATTTATCAGATATACCAATGCCATACATAACTTGCCCAAGACAGCGTTGTTCACATTTGTTATATGTTCGTCTGCAACAATGTGCATATGCTTATGCGGAAATCCGTCCAAGACACCTGGCTTAATTTGTCCCATTTTTGCAAACGCAACCAGTGTTTCACGATAAACCTGCTTTATTTTTTCAGCATCCATCCCACATCCAATGCGTTCATACAGTGTTTTGCCGGGAATCTGTTTGTATTCTTCAAAGAAAACATTTTTATACTGATGTGCCGTGATAACAGGGCAGGGGATACCATTTTCGGCATAGATTCGACTGATGTATGCATTTTTTCTGATAATATCAGGGTTGCCAAACTTGAATACCATTTGTTGCCCATCGACATTTGCAAAAATGACATTTTGCTGACTGCCACGAACCAACGGCTGGCATAAGTTTTTAGCATTTGGATAGCGGTCAAAGATAGCCGCTTTGTAAATAATAAACGTGTCTTCTGACATAAAAATCCTCGGAATAAAATATTGTCAAACTTATTTTATTGTCAACAATATAAAAGTCAAGAAATAATTCTATCCCTGTTGTAATGATGCCAGCATAAATTCGTCCAAATCCCCATCTAATACGGCATCAGAGTCAGTTTTTTCAACCCCGGTTCTAACATCTTTTACCAGTTGATACGGGTATAAAACATAGTTTCTAATTTGGCTGCCCCACTCAATTTTCTTTTGTGCGGCCTTGGCTGCGTCTTCTTCTGCGGCCCGTTTTTGCATTTCCAGTTCATACAGTTTACTGCGCAACATTTTCATTGCCATTTCACGATTTTGAATCTGGCTGCGTTCATTCTGACAGGTGACGACTGTGTTTGTTGGAATATGTGTTATTCGCACGGCACTGTCTGTTTTATTAACGTGTTGCCCACCGGCACCTGATGAACGATATGTGTCAATTCGCAAATCCTTGTCGTTGATTTCAATTTCAATAGTATCGTCAATATCCGGCCACACATCCACAGACGCAAAACTCGTCTGACGTTTGCCGTTTGCGTTAAATGGCGAAATTCTAACCAGGCGATGCACACCGATTTCATTTTTAAGCCACCCATATGCCCGTTCGCCACTAATTCTGTATGTGATATTTTTTATTCCTGCAGTATCACCTTCGTGTTCTTCGATAACCTCGGTTGTAAAACCGTGACGTTCGGCCCATCTTGCATACATACGTGACAACATTTGCGCCCAGTCTTGCGCTTCGGTCCCACCGGCACCGGCCTGAATAAACAAAAATGCACCATTATTGTCTGCGGGTTCACGGAACAGAGTAATAAACTTTGCACGGTGCGCCACATCCCGCAGTTTTTCGATTGCGCTTGCAATATCTGGGTCGTCGGGTTCCATTTGATACAGTTCAACCAGACCTGCAAATTCTGTTTCCATTTCGGTCAGTTCATTTAGGGATTTTTCCAAACTTGATTTTTTCTGTAATAATGCCCGTGCAACCTCAGGATTATCCCACAGATTAGGGGTATTAACCTGTTCGTCCAGTTTTTCGATTTGCGTTTTTAGATTCTCAGGGTCAAAGAAACCCCCTGACGGCGGATATGTCGTCGGATATTTGTGTTAAAAATTCGTTTGTTATAATCATAATGTTCAATGATACCAGTTAATTTCCCTAAATCAAATGAATGTTTGCCTTTTTTATTCATTTGTGTTAAAATCGGCATAACGAGAGGGGATTTTATATGAAGCATTTTCTATGTGTGTTTGGTTTAATCGGCGCAACACTATTGGGCAATGCGGCACTTGCTGTATCTGCTGGAACTGTTGGTGCTGGGGATTCTGGACGTGGTATTTTGATTCAGACACCAACTGCAAGCAGTCAATTGCGTGGCAATGCCGGGGTTGCAAACGCCTATAAAACCAATCAGCGCAATACATATTTTATTGTTAGTCAGCCTGATGTTGACACGGCCTGTCGTGAAAAGATTTTTAAGTGTCTAACTGATTACTGTGGCGATGTCACGGTTGTGCCTGGGCAACGTGAATCAAAATGTAAGTATGCGACCGAAACAGAATTGTATAATTACACAATGTTGTGCCTGCAACGTGATACAGAAATCCTGTTGCCACAATATGGTGCGAATACCCGTAATTACACTGGCGGGATGAACACGGCGGCCCAATTATGTCCGTCGTATGTTCAACAGGAACTGATGTCATACCTGTCTATGTCCAGTATGGCAAACCAGTTGTCTAAATCAAATTCTGATTTATGCATTACCCGTCGCCAGGAATTAGAAGCGGCGATGGCGTGTCACTCTGTTGCATTGACCTATGGCAACGAAACCAGCAGTATGTTAACAACATATTTAACTGATTACTGTGGTGCGGGTGTCCCCGGGGGCAGTGCGGAAATGGTCACACGTTTTGCAAATGCCGGCAATGTTGGTGCAAATATTTGGGGTTGGGCTGAAAAGATAGTAAGTCTGGATTTGAACAAGAAGGGCGACGAATGGCAGGCTGCGGTTGATGCGGTCTTGGCTGGTTATACAAACCGTATGAATTTGGCGTGTGGCGATAATCTGCATTTGAATACGGTTGCCCACTCGACCGGCAACGAACCATCCGCATTACAAACTGCGGCGGCATTAGCGGTTGGCGTTGCGTTTCCTGGAACTGAAAACAAGGCTGAAAATCCATATGAAAATTGGTCTGTCTGGATGCAGGTCGATTCATTAAGTGATGAAATATACACATACGACCGTGCATTTCAATTGGTTCAGGCGGCATTGTCAAATCCGTCAACGACACCAAATTCCTTTTTTACCAGCGCCCAGATTGACAATATGCAACGTGCCTATACCCGTGGGACCAAGGTGTTCATTGTCAAAGACAGCGCCCGCTGTTTTGTTGTGCCGGTTGCCCAAATGACAGATTCTGAACAATCTTTGGTATCTCAGTCATTCGCACATTGTATCGGCCGATAAAGATAAAGTATATGAATAACCCCGCCAAATGGCGGGTGTTTTTTTGTAAAAAAATCAGGCAATTTAATTGCCTGAAATCCATTTAATTGTTTTGTTTGTTTTCTTATTAGTCTTCGACCAAAACCATTGCGTTACCGTCTTCTACCACCAGGTCTGGGTCTTCGTTCGTGCTTTTATTTCCTGTCCACACGTAATAAGAATATGGCACGTCGCCACCCTGGGCCTGAATTTCAATAACGTGCTTGCTTGTTTCCAAGACTAAATCATTTCCGTTTGGTGATGCATAGCGAATAACCTCGCAATTTTCGCCTGCACAATCAAACCCCTGTTGACTAACAACGTCATCCGATGCCGACTGACAACCCGCCAGACCCAGCATCAACACCAAAAATGGTAAACTAATCTTTTTCATACCCGTATTATATCATATTTTCCCATCTCAAAAAAGCAAAAACATATTGAAAAAATGTCGGGATAATGTATCCTGCCGGCAAAGGGGTGGGCAAATGTATCTGTGTGATAAAATTTACGGCGAATTTGATGTTAATGAACCTGTTTTTGAACGTATAATTCGTTCTGAAACATTTCGGCGGTTGTCGGGTATAAATATGGGGTGTTGGTCGCCACGTGCGCCATTTTATTCGACAAATTATAACCGCTATGAACATTCAATTGGTGTGTGGTTGTTGTTGCGAAAATATGGCGCATCTGTCCCAGAACAAATCGCCGGCCTGATTCACGACGTTTCACACAGTGCATTTTCACATTTGTCCGATCGTATTTTTGGGGGCTGTGAATCCGCCCAAACTGCCCAATACCAAGATTCTATTCACGACAACTTTGTAAAAAATTCAGAACTGGCACACATAATCACTGATTGTGGTTATGACCTGGATTTTATTTTGGACGACACGAACTTTCCACTAAAAGAATTGTCATTGCCTGATTTATGCGCCGACCGTATGGACTATTGCTTGCGTGCGACACTGCACTTAAAGTCGTATGGTTATATGCTGGATTTAGATGTTAAACGTCTGGCGGATTCATTTGTTGCGACACCGAACGGTTTTGTTTTGCGTGACCAAGAATCTGCCCGTCAATTTGTTCGCACATTTAATTTTGCAGATGAAAAAATTTATTCATCATTTGACAATGTCTTTTACGAAGCGCTAATGGCACAAATTTGTCGTGATGCCGTGGCCCGTGGTATAATTTCCCGTGACGATTTCTGGCACTTAACAGATTGGGAATTATTGAAAAAAATGCACGACGCCGGCATTGACTTTTCGCCAATGTATTCAAGCCCATCCGACTGCCGTGCCGATGAAAAAGACACGTCCGCCCGCATAGAATATCAAAAGGTCCGTCGCATAAACCCATTGTTTATCACGCCCGACGGGTCGTATCAGCGTTTAAGTGATGTTGACGCTGAATATGCAAAATATATTTCATCTGTCCCAAAGTATATGGAATATAAAATCAAGAAATAGAACATCCGTGTGATGTTTTGTTATGAAGTCTCATTTATTTTGCCAGGTTAAAATCAAACCGCCCATTCGGGCGGTTCAAGATTTTAATTCCTGGCGGAGTATGATTTTATTACGAATAACCATATACAAATTCCAACAAAACTATAAACAAACAATTCTGTCTATGTTGATATTTTTAGCAAATATCGTATCATGCGATACCAATAGAATCGCACCACGATATTGATTCAGCGCTTCTTCTAATATTGATATGCTTTTGATATCCAAATTGTTTGTTGGTTCATCCAGAATCAGTAAATCTGGTTGGTGGGGGGCACCTAATATCGTTGCCAATGTTGCCTTTAGTAATTCGCCACCCGATAATTGTCCCGCTTTCTTTTTGGATGCATCACCACGAAAACCAAAGTTTGCTGCGATTGCATGAGCATCATGTTTTAATACACCAGATATTGACATAATGTTTTCAACAACCGTCTTGTCGCAATCCAGCAGCGATAAATCCTGATCCAAATACACTATGCGACCAAAGGTTTTTATATCGCCCGACTGCGGATATAATTTGCCACAAATTATTTTTAAAAGGGTTGATTTTCCTGCTCCATTTTTTCCTGCCAGCCGAACACGTGTTGCACCATACATAGAAAAATCAAAATTGCTAAAAATTTGACTGTCTGCATATGCGAAATACAACGAAGAAATTTTTATCAACTCTTTGCTGTAAAAGGCCTTGGACGGTAATGGAATCTTTATCATATCATCACGCATTTGACCAGATAACAATTGCCGTTGCTGAATTTGGTCATTTAATTTTTTTTGAATTATTGCACGACGCTTTGATTCTGTTTCTTGACTTTTACCTTTTAGCGCATTTGCTTCAATTCTTGATCCTGATGCCTTATTCTTTTTGTCTTTAGCCTGTTTTGCAACATGGTGTTGGCGTGTATTTTGTGCAACTACCAACTTACCTGTTAAACGTGATATCTCTTTGGTACAGTCGGTATATTTTGACTCTAGGTTGCGTTGTTCGGACTGTTTTTGCGCAACATAAAAATCATAATTACCACCATAGACACGAATTTTACCGTTTGAAATTTCTGCTATCTTGTCCATATGCTGCAATAATTCACGGTCGTGCGATACAACCACAACACCAAATGGATATGTAATTAAAGCATCAAAAAAACGCGCCTTTGCATCTGCATCCAGATTGTTTGTTGGTTCATCCAACAGCAAAATTTCCGCATTACTATCAAACGCCTGCGCTAACAAATAACTTTGACGTTCGCCACCGCTTTTTTTATCAATCGAATTGAATTGATTTACCATATAGACATCTGCATTACGCGCAACCTGACCGGAATCAGGTGCAATGTCGCCATTTAGCAAACGCAACAAAGTCGTCTTGCCAGAGCCATTATCGCCAACAATTGCGACTTTGTCTGTATTATTAAAAACAATCGACGCACCGTCCAGCAAATTGCTGTCCGTATCATAACTGAAAAACACATTAGAAAGTGATATAAATCCCATAACAAAAACCCTATAATATCGCAGTTGAACACCGTGCATTTTTATGCACCACATTTTGAAAAATACGATATTATCTACTCATTGGTTTTTGTCCTTATACTTGTTTACACATATCTACTGTAGCATATCCATCATAAAAATCAACAAATTTACATCGTTGTACATACTGGTAAACTTGTGGTGAAAAAAAGTGGCTGGAATCCGCCTAAAAACAAAGCCCCGACAGATTTTGCCGGGGTTTTGATTATTCCTGGCGGAGACGAAGGGATTCGAACCCTTGATACCCTTGCGAGTATACCACATTTCCAATGTGGCGCACTAGACCAACTATGCGACGTCTCCGGATTTTTTTACTCTTCGTCGCTTACATCTTCCCCAGATGCTTCTTCGATGGCTTGTTCCACAGAAATTATGTCTGGATTCACATCGTTCAGCACTTCATCCAATTCAGCGTCAATAACACGCAATTCTGGATTTTCGCTGCCGACTTCCAATGATTCTTCGCTTGCTTCTGCGCTTGGGGCGTCTTTATAAGATTGAATAAATTCGTGACGAACATTATCAACATTTAATTTGCCACTGGCAATTTCACGCAATGCAACAACGGTCATTTTATCGTTCTTTTTCTCAACGACGGCTTCTGCACCACCGTTCAGGTCACGAACACGCTGTGATGCCAGCATTCCCACCTCATAACGGCTTTCCATTTTCAAATCTTTGTTTGACAAAATGTCAGAAATTGTTGTGCGTGCCATATGTAATTCCTTTGTTGAAATCATTTTTAACCAGGCTATAATGCCCCAAGGATGGTAAAAATGCAAGCAGAAAATAACAAAAACAATATAAAAACATTATCGTTTGGTTGTCGGCTTAATTCGTTGGAATCAGACAAGATTCAAAAAATGTTGCAACCCCATATTGGGGCGGGCATTGTTGTGAACACTTGTGCCGTCACCGCCGAAGGCGAACGTCAGTCGGGCCAGGCGGTTCGAAAACTGGCACGTGAAAACCCAACATTGCCGATTTTTGTCACAGGCTGTGCCGCAACCCGCAACCCAGAATTGTTCTCGCAAATTCCCAATGTTGCAGTTGTTTCAAATTTCGACAAAATGAATCTTGATGTATATCTGTCGGCTTTGTCCGGCCTTGGGTGTGTTGTTTCGTCTGGGGCTGTGCCAAAACTAAGGGCTGCGGACAGCAAGTTGTCTAAACAATTTGTTCAGATTCAAAATGGCTGTAATCATCATTGTGCATACTGCATTACACGTGTGTTGCGTGGACCATCTGTATCATTTGAATATGCCACGATTTTATCAGATGTTAAATCTGCGGTAAAAAATGGCTTTTACGAGATTGTTTTAACCGGCATTGACATTGCGTCCTATGTTCGCAACGATGACGGGAAATTGTTTTTATTGTCTGATTTGTGCCGGCGTTTGCTAAATGATGTTCCCGAAATAAGACGTCTTCGTCTGTCATCTGTTGATCCGGCGGTTCCAGACATAAAAAATATCATAGATTTAATATTGGCAGAACCCCGTATGATGCCGCACCTGCATTTTTCTATGCAGTCTGGTTCAGACACTATTTTGCGTTCAATGGGCCGTCGTCATAACGCAGAAATGGTGCGCACATTGGTCGCCCAGGGCAGGGGAAAAATCACATTTAGTTGGGACATAATTTGTGGATTCCCCGGTGAAACACCTGAATTATTTGAAGAAACGGTTGCTTTGATTCGTGAAACTGCCCCTATCAAGATTCACGCATTTCCATTTTCTCCCCGTCCTGGCACGCCTGCGGCCGATATGCCGGCCCAGGTCTTGCGTTCTGAATCCAAGCATCGTGTAAAAATAATAAATGAATTGGCAAATGAAAATCGTCGTAAATTTATGGCGGCGCAAATTGGCAAGACTGTCCAATCCTTGGTCCAGGAAAATAATACTGCCCGTTGTCCGCACGATTTAGACATAAAAATTGTTGGCGACCGCATTGCGCCACGCACAATATGCGATATAAAGATAACCGATATTCACGACGAATATTTTGTTGGCAATGTTGTTAATTGTTGATATGATTCTGGCTATGAAAAAGAAATTATTTGTATTATTTTTAGTATTATTAACAACGTCTGGCATTGCTGCCGACACATCGTTCAAGACACGTGCAAAATCAGCGTTTTTAGTTGATTATGATTCTGGGACGGAAATTTTTGCCAAGGATGCTGACACACTAATGCCACCGTCATCTATGATAAAACTTATGACATTGGCGGTTTTGTTTGATGAGTTAAAGGCGGGCAATATAACAATGGATACCCGTTTTCCTGTTGGGGAAAATGCGGATTACAATCGCCCAGAATGGTATCCGGCCAGTAAAATTTGTTTGTCTGCCGGCCAGACAATAACTGTCCGTGATTTGATTTTGGGGCTGATTGTTTTGTCGGGTGGCGATGCATCTGTTGTTGTCGCAGAAAAATTAGCCGGCTCGGAAAACGCATTTACAGAAATGATGACGGCCAAGGCACGCAGTATCGGTATGGACCAGTCCACATTTGGCAACGCCAGTGGTCTGCCTAATCCAAACAATCTGATGACCAGTCGTGAACTGGCAACATTGGCACAGCATTTAATTTCGGACTATCCAGACATTTATCCATTATTTGCGACCAAGCGGTTTGAATTTAACGAACACAAAACGGATTGGTGTCGTGAATGGGGGCGCACGCACACGGTTAATTATAACAAATTATTATTTACAATGCGTGGGGCCGATGGTTTGAAAACCGGACATACAAACGACGGTGGTTATGGTGTCGTTGCCAGTGCCAAGGTTGGCGGCCGTCGTCTGATTGGTGTTATAAATGGTTTCCGTGGCAAGGGTCACGATGCACTTGCGGCCGAAATGAAAAAATTACTGGAATATGGTTTTTCAACCACTATGAACAAAGTGTTTTATCAGCCTGGTGACATTGTTGCAGAAATTCCACTGTGGTATGGTCGTAATGCAACCATTGCGGCGACTGTTGAAAAGCCATTTGCAATAACCGTGGCCAAGCAAGATGGTCTGTCGGGTGTTCGTGTTTTGGCACGATATGATGAACCACTGATTGCGCCGATTGACCGTGGCGCAGTTATTGGCGAATTGGTCGCAGAACAACGTGGCGTTGTCATTGCACGTGCGCCATTGGTTGCACACGAAGTGGGCAAGAAAAATCGTTTTTTCGCCCGTGTAATTAAAAATATCAAGGTAATATTTGGTTGGGAATAAAAATGGCACCACGTAAAAAAATAACATCAGAATACAATTTTCCGCACCCGATGGACAACGACTATCTGGTGGGTCACGGCGAAACGTTGCGCAATTTTATGGATGCCTGGGAACGTCGTGAAACACATCCGATTCATCCTGTTTGGATGTTGGCGGGACCAATCGGCATTGGCAAGGCCACACTGGCATATAAAATTGCAAAAATGGTTTATGGCAACATTGGTGACTTTTTTATCATTGACCAGGAACGCAATCTGGACAAAGACGGTCGTCCAAAACCCGATGGCAAGGTTATATCTGTCTATACTGTTCGCAATATGATTGACAAGATGCAGATGTCATCTATGTCGGGACAGTGGCGTGTTGTTTTAATAGATTCCGTGGACCAGTTAAACACTGCCGCATCAAATGCGATTTTGAAGTTGCTGGAAGAGCCACCTGCAAAAACATTGTTTTTATTGGTTGTGCATCAACTGTCAAATGTATTACCGACGGTGCGTTCACGGGCCCGTGTTGAAAAAATGCGTCCGCTATCTATATCCCAGTTGCGTGAACTGTGTGCAAAGTTTATCCCCGAAGACGAGGTTAGCACCGCAACTTTGCGCCTTGCGAACGGCAGTTTTGGAAAGATTGCGAACTTAAAGACGTCTGGTGGCGATGTAATTTACGAAGACTTGATTGAATTTTTATCAGATAAACATTCAAACAGTGCTGATGCAATGGCCCTGGCGAAAAAAATATCTGTTGCGCCGGAACTGCACGGTATTTTACTGGATGCAATTGCATACTTTGGTTTGGCTGATTTATATCCTGTTGCGACACGTGCCATTGCGGACATTAAAATTTTGAACCTAGAATCCGAAGTTGGTATTTTCAAGATAATTATGGAAATAAAAAAATGTTTATAGACACCCATTGTCATTTAACAGACAACTATAATAATGAAACTAGCGCAGACGATATAATTTCCCGTGCGGTTGATTCTGGGGTTGGTATTATGATTTGTCCAACGGCAAATCCGACTGATATTATGCCGGCGTTAAAATTGTCAAAATTATACACGAATATTTATTGCACACTTGGCATACATCCTGAATATGCCCCTGTTGATGCAGATACTTATTTAACAGACGATATTCTGTCTGATTCACGTGTTGTTGGTGTTGGTGAAATTGGTTTGGATTATCATTATGGCAATGACAACCGGGCGCAGCAAATAAAGTTATTTGAAAGACAACTTGAAATTGCCCGCCGTCATAATTTACCGGTTGCAATTCATACACGGGATGCAGAATCTGATACAGCGGCGATTTTAAGGGGCGACATTCGTGGTGTTATGCATTGCTTTACCAGTTCATATGACCTGGCCAAGAAAATGCTAGACCGTGGTTTTTTCTTTTCCGCCAGTGGTATTTTAACATTTAAAAATGCATCGGATATTCGTGAAACGTTTTCCAAACTGCCCCTGGACAGGATTGTTATTGAAACTGATGCACCATATTGCGCCCCCGTTCCATACCGTGGCAGTATTTGTGAACCGTCGATGGTAATTGAAACAGCCCGTTGCCTGGCAGCGATTAAGGGCTTGCCTTTGTCTGAATTGGAAACTATACTGATGGGCAATGTAAAACAATTATATCCAAAGATAGAAATATAACAATGGCAAGACAGATAATAAAATCAGGTCAGGTTTCAGAAAACCGCAAAGCACGTTTTAATTACAGCATCGAAGACACTATCGAGGCTGGCATTTCTCTAACTGGTGCTGAAATAAAATCTATCAGATATGGTCTGGTCACGATTGTTGACGGTTTTGTTCAGCGTCGTGGTGACAACTTGTTTCTGGCGGGTGTTGAAATTCAGAAATTACCAACGGCGGCCCGCATTGTTAACTTTGACGAACGTCGCAGTCGTCAGTTATTACTGCACCGCAGTCAGATAAACCGTCTGATTGGAAAATTGCAAGAACGTGGTGCGACAATTGTGCCATTAAAATTGTATTTCAACAATCGTGGCCGGTTAAAGGTTTTGCTTGGTGTTGGCTATGGTAAAAACAAGGTCGATAAACGTGAAACAATCAAGCAACGTGAATGGAATAAAAGCAAGGCCCGACTGTTAAAGGGTTGATGTATTTACATCATCCAAGAAATCTAATATATCCTGTTGTGCCTGCGCCCAGTCTTGTTCAAACAATACCTGGTGTTTTGTGTCCGGATAAATTATCAGCGTCAGGTTTTGTAAATCTTGTTCCTTGTATGCATTATACAAGGATTTGGCCAATCGTCCATTTAGTGTTTTTATATCGCCACCCCCACCAATTATCAACAGTGGTGTTCCGCAACATACATTGTAATTTGTTTTTAATAAACTTTTTAATATCGAATAATACAATTCAT
>JAFURS010000050.1 GCA_017471805.1 Alphaproteobacteria bacterium | reverse complement strand
CTTAATTCCCACGGACCGGGCAAGGGGTCGGTATGGACGGTATCACGTATCCGCACATATTGTTCCCAGATTGCAAACGTTCCATCGTGCTATGAAGAAATGATTTGTAATCCATCAACGACCCAATTCCGTGCTGTTATTGACAAGGCCGACAGCGCCGAATGTGAAAATACCCAGGATTACACAACAAATACCTGTCGCAACATTGTCACGCTGAACGAATTGTTAAATGGCACCGGTGCATCAACGGATGCGGTGGCTGAAATTAAAACAAAAATTACAGACGGCACATTGTATGGTGTCGGCGTAAAAGCAAATTCAGCGGCCCTGCGTGAATACTGTCTGCAAGATGCAATCGGTATGAACCAAGATGGCGATGATATTGCACTGCGCACCTGGTTGCAAGAAACCTGGGACGAAATGCAAACGGCGTATAATGAAGAACTGGCTGCCGAACAGGCCAAAAATGAAAACTAATAATCAAATCCCCCCGTTTGGGGGATTTTTATTTGCAAAATTGTCAAATTTATCGTAAAATTTTATAACTATGAAATTCAAAAAAATTTTACGTATTTTATTAAATATTTTCTTTTGGGCATTTGTGGCGGGTATCGCATCATTGGCGGCACTGGTTTTGGTGTATGGAAACGATTTACCTGATTACAAGAAATTGGCAACCTATGCGCCACCGGTTGCGACCCGTTTGTATGCATCTGATGGGTCGTTGCTGATTGAATATGCCGAAGAACGTCGTGTTTTTATAGACTATGCGGATATGCCGCCACAATTGGTTAATGCATTTATTGCCGCCGAAGATCAAAATTTCTGGACACACCCCGGTATAGATATTCAGGGTATTATTCGTGCCTTGACCAACAATGCAATGCGGACCCTGGGGTATAATACCACATTGTCTGGTGCATCGACCATCACGCAACAGGTTGCAAAAAATTTCTTTTTAACATCGGAACGCACAATTGAACGTAAAATAAAAGAGGCTATACTTGCCTTGCGTCTGGAACGCAGTTTTTCAAAGCAACATATTTTGACATTATATCTAAATCAAATTTTCCTGGGCGCACGTGCCTATGGGGTTGGTTCGGCGGCCCTGATGTATTTTAATAAACCTGTATCAGACCTGACCCTGGCGGAATGTGCATTTCTGGCATCCTTGCCCAAGGCACCGAACAACAGAACACGTGCGGTTGAACGTCGAAACTATGTTTTGCGCCGTATGGTCGAAGAAGGTTTTATTACACAGCCCCAGGCCGATGCGGCCGCCGCCGAAGAATTAAATATCAACAGTGGTTTTACCGCCCAAATGGAAGAAGACTTTCAGTATTTTGCCGAAGACGTTCGTCGTCAATTGCTGACGACATTGGGGCGTGAAACATTGTATAACCAGGGACTGTATATCAAGACAACAATTGTCCCTGAATTATAGCGTGCGGCATCGGCGGCCCTGGCCCGTGAACTGGATGCCTATAATGCGGGGCGCACCGATAAATTACAGGGTGCAATAATCGCAATGAATCCGCACACAGGTCGCATTGTTGCAATGGCGGGTGGTCGTTCCTTTCGTGATAGTTCGTTTAATCGTGCAACCCAGGCATATCGTCAAATTGGTTCTACGATAAAGCCGTTTGTTTATCTGGCGGCCCTGGAACAGGGTTATACCCCCCAGACGACGATTTTGGATGCGCCGATTGTTGGTTGGCGTGAAAATGACACATTGTGGAAGCCTGAAAATTATGACAAGAAATTCCTGGGCGATATTCCATTGCGCCTGTCGCTGGAAACATCACGCAATGTCCCGACCGTGCGTCTGGTTGAACAGATTGGCACCCAATCAGCGATTGAGGTTGCCCAGCGTTTTGGTGTCTATCCGCCTGATATGCCGAATATGAATTTGTCTATGGCATTTGGGTCTGGCGAAACAACATTACAGAAATTAGTTTTAGGTTATTCGGCATTTGTAAATGGTGGTCGTGTGATTCAGCCGAAATTGGTTGACTATATCGAAGATCGCTATGGTCGTGTTATTGGTGGTGCGCCATCTGAAATGATTGAATGGGACGAAGAATTATTACCCCCTGAAACGGTCGTTGAATCAGAACCCTTGTCGGACCCGCAAAGTCTGTATCAAATGGTTTCTATTTTACAGGGTGCGGTTGAACGTGGCACGGGCAAACAGGCACGTGTTCCTGGTCATACAATTGCCGGCAAAACAGGCACAACAAACGACGTCAAAGACGTATGGTTTATCGGTTTTTCCAAAAATTTAATTGCGGGGGTTTATCTGGGGTTTGATACGCCAAAGCCCCTGGGGCGTGGTGCAGGTTCGCATATGGCGGCACGTGTGTTTGCGGACTTTATGCGTGTTGCGTTGGAAAACGAAAAGAATCAACCTTTCTCGGTTCCTGACGGTATGGTGTTCAAGCGTGTAAATCGTCGCAGTGGTGCATCGGCTGCCGATGACCCGTCCGGTATGATTATACAAGAGGCCTTTAAGCCAGGCCAAAGTCCAAATCCTGCCCCGGCCAAGAAATCTGCGCAATCCAGTGCAGTTGTCGGTGGCGTATTCTAAGAACCAATTAACCCCAGGGGTGTAAAATGAAAAAAACAATGCTTTTAATTTGTGTGCTTGGTTTGTTGACCGGATGTAATGATAATCAGACAACTAAAATTAACTGTTCTGGATTTGATATAGAAATGAAATTTACAGATGATGGCGCAAAAATGTTTGCGAACATCGACGGCGAAGATATTGAATTTACACTTGTGCCATCGGCGTCTGGTGCCAAATATGACGCCCAATTCCCAGAAGGAAAACTTACCCTGTGGTCCAAGGGAAATGAATGGCGAATGTTTGTCAATGATGGGGCGTCCCTGGGTTGCGAATAAAAGCGCATAATAACATTTGTATATCAAATCTTTTGTGATAGAATGTCAGCATAAGGGAAAGGATTTTTTATGCTGACGAACTATTTTCTTGATAGCGGTTTTTCATTTTTTGCCAGTGGCTGGACACAATTTGCAGGGGCGTTTTTTGTTGCCTTTGTGATTATGTTATTATTTGGTCGTTCTTTTATTCGTGCGATGCAAACTATTCAGAAGAAAGGCCAACCAATCAGTGAAAATGTTCCTGATGCGCACCGTAAAAAGGCCGGCACCCCAACAATGGGTGGTATTTTGATTGTTGTTTCGATTGTCGTGGCCAGTCTGTTGTTTATGCCAATTTATAATCCGACGGGCTGGATTGCATTGGCGGCCTTGGTAATGTTTGGTGGGTTAGGATTTATCGACGATTATAAAAAGGTCACGTCCCAATCGGTTAAGGCATCTAATGGCCTGTCGCCTTTGACCCGCCTGGTTGTCGAAGGTGTTTTTGTTGTCATTTTGGCATATTTGATAAACAAGACAATCCCGCCATATATTCCTGAATATTCATTGGCGATTGGTGCGGGCATGATATTGCCATTGGGTTTCTTGTATTATGTGTTTGCGTATTTTGTCATCTGTGGCAGTGCAAATGCCACCAACATCACTGATGGTCTGGACGGTATGCTGGCCAAGTTGTATTTACCAGTTTTGGTTGTTATGGTTGTTGCGTTATACGGTGCGACCCGAATTGGTTTTATGGATACGGTTATGTTCTTGTCGATGGCAAGTGGTCTGTATGCAGTTCTGGGGGCGGCATTTGGTGCAGTTCTTGGATTTTTGTGGTTTAATGCAAAACCTGCGTCGATATTTATGGGGGATGTTGGTTCGCTTGCGCTGGGTGGATTTATTGGCACGGTTGCAATGCTGTTAAAATCAGAACTAATAATGGGCATTGCGGCGGGAATGATGGTCTTGATATTATTGTCGTCATTTATCCAGACAATGTATTTCAAGGCAACCCGTAAATTTTCAGGCACTGGTCGTCGTGTATTTCTGCGTGCGCCATTGCATCACCATTTCGAAGAATTAGGTTGGCCCGAAACAAAAATAGTCGAACGCTTTTTTGTGATTTCGATTTTATTTTCAGGTCTGGCCTTGGTCTTGTTAAAATTTGCATAAACTCAGAAAGAAAAACAAATGTCTTGGATAACACGCAGTGACGACAGTAAATTAACCAGTTGGTATTTTGAAATAGACCGCCGCCTGTTGGGGTGCGTCTTGTTAATGATTGCCTTGTCGGCGATATTTGTTGTGTCGGCCGGTTCGGTCGCTGCCGAGCGTATCGGCCAACCCTGGTATTTCTATCTGGTCAAGGCAATACCCTTTTATTGCCTGGGGTTAATATTTTTATTTTCGGCCAGTTTTTTGAATAAAAAATGGGTGTTGTATGTGTCGGGGCTGAATTTGTTGTTTGGTCTGGCGCTGTTGCCATTAACGGTTATTGCACCGCATATTATAAATAATTCTGCCCGATTTGTATCGTTTGGATTTTTTAATATTATGCCTGCTGATATAATGAAACCAGGATTTATCATTATGACGGCATATTTTCTGGCCCGTATGAAGGAACGCTATGGCGCAAATATATTCTTTAACAAAGACGCCTGGCGATTTGATACTTGGCTAAGTTGGATATATTATCTGGGGCTGTTTGCAATTGTTGTCTTTACAATCTTTAACCATCCCGACCTGGGGACTGCGGTATTGTATCTGCTGGTGTTTTCTGCGATGGTATTTGTCGCAGGATTGCCACTGGGGCTAATTCCGGCGTTCATTGGGGTTGGTTTGTTAATGCTGATTGTTGGTTATTATACACTGGGACACGTTCACCGCCGTATAGACGCCTTTTTTACCGGCAGTGGCGACACCTATCAGGTTGATAATTCGGTTGATTCAATTCGTCATGGGGGATTACTGGGGTCGGGCGATGACGCCTTTGTAAAGCAGTATTTACCCGACGTTCACACAGACTTTATATTTGCCGCCATTGCCGAAGACCTGGGGGCAATACTGGCGTGTGGATTATTGGTGTTGTTGTTCTTTGTATTTCGTCGTTTGATAACAAATGCGACACACTCACGTGATTTATTTGTTTTATATGCAACGGGTGGAACGGCGGCATTATTTGGAACCCAGATTTGTTTTAATATGTTAACGACATTGAATTTATTTGCACCCAAGGGTATGACATTACCCTTTATCTCATACGGGGGCAGTTCGTTGTTGGCCTATTGTCTGTTGTTTGGGATGATTTTGGCGATTCTTCGTGAAGATAAATGGAAAAAGAAAACCAAAGGGGGCGCATTATGAAAATTTGGATTGCAACTGGTGGTACAGGTGGTCACGTATATCCTGCACTAAGTGTTGCCGAAGAATTAGTATCCCGTGGACATCGTGTGACAATATCATATGATGGTCGTGTTCACGCAATGGTTCGTCGTGGTGCGCCATCTGGGGCACGGTTTGTTCACATCTGGGCATCGGGTGTTGGCGCAAAAAGTCGCTTGAAACAAATCTGGGCCTTGACCAAGATTGGTGTTTCGGCAGTGTGTTTGATATTGCGTTTTATTTTTTCACGTCCTGACCGTGTTGTTGCGTTTGGTGGTTATGCATCTGTGCCGGCGGTATTTGCGGCGCACGTTTGGCATATTCCAACATTTCTGCACGAACAAAATGCGGCAATTGGTCGTGCCAATCGTTTTTCTATGCGCTGGGTTAAAACCCTGATGACAAGTTTTCCAAACGTGTCTGGGATTCCGGCATCAACAACCCGTGTTGTTTACACAGGATTGCCTGTCCGTCGTGATTTTGTGCAACTGGCCGGCACACCATTACCTGGGGCATCAAAATTACTGGTGACGGGTGGTTCACTGGGGGCCCAGATTCTGGATGAAATTGTTCCATCTGCGATTATTGCGATGAAGAATAAAAAAATATTCGTCACCCATCAAACACGGCCTGAAAACGTAGAGCGTTTGCAAAAAATTTATGCCGACAATAAAATTCACGCAAATGTTTTATCTTTTATCCACGATATGGCGGGTGCGATTGCAGGTTCTGACCTGGTTATTGGTCGCAGCGGTGCCAGCACCGTTGTTGAATTACAGACAATTGGTCGTCCGGCAATATTTGTTCCATTAAACATAAACCCAGACCAGGCGGCCAATGCGGCCAGTTTTGCAAAAAATGGTGGTGGTTTTGCGATTGAACAGTCAAAATTTACCCAGAAATGGTTGTCTGCAACATTATCAGAATTGTTTGACAATCCATCACGATTGGACAAGATGGCGCAAAAAGCACTTGTTCCAAATAATGCGGTAAATTTGATTGCGGACGAAATAACGAAATAAAAAAATCCCCATAAACGTGGGGGATTTTTATTTGTTAATTTCTGCCATAAATTTTTTATGATTTTCGAAATCTTCGGCCTTAGGCTCAAATTTTCTGTATGGGAAATCTGTGCCGATTTTTGGATGCGCCAACATTGCAGCGTGTTGTTTTGCAATAATCTCGCTGACATCGGGGGCGGGTGCCTCGTTATCCAGTTCTAAAAACACCTTGGCTAGTAATTCCGAGTCAATCAACGCCCCGTGCGCATCTGCACGTGCCGCCAGTGAAATTCCATACCACTTTGCCAATGCATCCAGTGAATAACTTTTTGGTCCAAACACACGGTTTCTGGCAATAACAATAGAATCCATTTGTTGTTCACGTGGAATTGGCCCCAGATTAAGTTTTGACAATTCATAGTTCACAAATGGAAAGTCAAAATCGAAACCATTATGCGCAACAATCGGACTGTCGCCAATGTATTCCAAGAAACGTGGTGCGACCTCAGCGAATTTTGGTTTGTCTTCCAAAAAAGCGTTTGAAATTTTGTGAACCATATAAGAATCAGGTGGAATAATTTTTCCATCTGGATTTATATATTCGTGAAAAGAATTATCTGTAATTTTTCCATCCAGAATTTCAACTGCGCCGATTTCGATACACCGGTCGCCCCGCATATATTCCAGTCCTGTTGTTTCAATGTCAAAGCAAATAACACGTTTCATTATATTCTTCCAATCCTTGATAAAATCCTTGTTTGTGATATTATAAAGAAACGATGAAACAAATGCTACAAAATCTTAATAATGAACAGCGTCTGGCGGTTGAAACGACCGACGGTCCATTACTGGTATTGTCTGGGGCCGGCACGGGCAAGACACGTGTTTTAACCACCCGCATTGCGCATATACTGAATCAAAAACTGGCGCAACCGTGGCAGGTTTTATCCCTGACCTTTACGAACAAGGCCGCCAACGAAATGAAAAATCGTCTGTCCACTTTTTCAGACGGCGATTGGTATTCTGGTGACATTTGGTGTGGCACATTTCATTCGATATGCTTGCGAATTTTGCGTTCTAATGCCGAACGTGCAGGCCTGCAAAAAAACTTTATAATTTACGGCGAAGACGACCAAAAAACAGTCATAAAGTCATTGCTGACAACATCAACAAAAACACCTGCCGACTATGTCGAAGAATTTTCGGCGATAAAGGACAGGGGGCTGTCGGCATTAAAGCATCACGATAAATTATTTCAGGCCTATAACGCAGAATTATCCCGTCTAAATGCGGTTGACTTTGGTGATATTATTTTACGGGTGTTGGACTTGTTTGATAAAAATCCGGATATTTTGTCCCGCTATCAAAATCAGTTCAAATATATTCTGGTTGATGAATTTCAGGACACAAACAATGCGCAAATGGAATTTCTAACAATGTTGACCCGTGGCATTGAAAACCCAAATATATGCTGTGTTGGTGATGATGATCAGTCTATATATTCCTGGCGTGGTGCTGAAATAAAACACATATTAAATTTTGACAAGACATTTCCAACGGCCCAGATTATTCGCCTTGAAACGAATTACCGCAGCACATCAAATATTTTACAGGCTGCAAATTCCTTGATTCGCCACAACCAGGGTCGCCTGGGCAAAGATTTGCGTGCAATGGAAAACAGCGTTGCAGGCGAACCTGTTTATGTTTTGACATTGCCGACCGACCGGGACGAGGCACGAATTATCGCAGATGCAATTTTGCGTGATGAATCAAATGATTTTTCCAAATACGCCTTGCTTATTCGTGCAGGTGGTCTGTCCCGTATTTTCGAAGAAGAATTTGCCAGTCGTGGCATACCGTATAAACTGATTGGTGCGACCAAGTTCTATGACCGAATGGAAATTCGTGATGTGATTGCCTATTTGCGCCTGTTGGTATATCCGTTTGATGATATATCTTTCCTGCGAATTATTGGCAAGCCCCGTCGTGGTTTCGGTGACAAGGCAATTGAACGTTTGCGTTCTGCTGGCACAAATTTGATGGCGGGTCTGCGCCATTGTGACTTGGCCCCAAAATTGCGTGCCGCCGCTGATGAATTTTTATCTGCGTTTAATTTTGATTGGTATTCGATGCCACCACGTGATGCAGCCCAGGCATTATTGGACCGCAGTGGCTATATGAAAATGTGGTCAGATTCCAAAGATTCCGATGCACCTGAACGTTTATCTAATATTCGTGAATTGCTGTCATCTGTTATATCGAAATACGAAACCCTGCCTGAATTTTTAGAGCAGGCTGCCCTGATGATGACCGACGACGATGCGAACGAAAATCCAGCCAACGCCAACACGGTCAGCATAATGACCATCCACGCCGCCAAGGGTCTGGAATTTGACACCGTATTTTTGCCTGCGTGGGAAGATGGTATTTTCCCAAATGACAAGGCGATAAACGAAGGTTCAATCGAAGAAGAACGTCGTTTGGCCTATGTTGCCATAACACGTGCCCGTCGTCGTTGTGTGATTTCTAATTCGATGATGCGCATTGTCTATGGTTCACGTTCATACAACGCCCCCAGTCGTTTTATATCTGAAATGGATAATCGTTTTCTTGATTTTCAAGGTGGCGGTGCGCCGATTTATTCCCGCCCAACTGCGCCTGTCCCACGCCCGGCATCAAGGGCAGAGCGTCCATCATCTATGGTTGGTAAGTTGGTTGTTCATACCGAATTGGGCAGTGGGGTTGTTATCGAAGACAGTGGTGCAATTTTAACAATTGCGTTCAAGACCCGTGGGATTAAGAAAGTTGCCCGTGATTATGTATCAGTTATTGGTTAATGTTGCTTGACCTGTGCGGACTATAATCCTATTATTTTCTTGGATAATAAACCAAGGGGAATAAAATGAAACGTGTATTTATCTTAGGCATAATTTGTTTTGCGACCACATCTGCAAATGCGGGTTGGTTTTCTGATTTATTCAAGAAAGAATCCGAACCACAAACCCTGGCCCAGGCGTGCAATATTGACGAAATAACTGCGGTCTGTCCTGAAATAATTCTGGGCCAGAAAACATTGGTTGAATGTTTAACCGACAACGTAAAAACAGTATCACAAAAATGTGTAGATTACGTGAAAAAAGCAGTTTCTGAAAACAGTCCTGAAATTGCAGAATTAAAAGAACAGATTGTCGCCACCGCCGATACAGCGGCTGACACGGCAACCACCCAGGCGGCCGACGCAGGCGAACAAATCAAAGAAAAGGTTGCTGAAAAAATAGACACTGCGAAAATAGAACTGGCCAAGAAATTATTAGAAAGCGCAACCGCCACCCCAGATGCAAAATAAAACATCCGCCAATCGGCGGATTTTTTAATAAAAATATGTGACTGATAATTAAAAATATGATATAATGCACCCAAGAGAATGACAAAACTATTAACGTGCTTCTTGGCAATTGTAATTGCGGCACCTGCGGCTGTTGCGGCTGACGGGTCGATTTCTCGTGCTATTCCGGGGGCAAAAAATACTGAAACAAATGTATCTGTGACGGACCGTGGAACTGTGTCACGTGTTGCGGTGCGTTCTAATGTGTCAAAGAAAAACGACACCGACACGGCCCGAACGGTATCACGTATTTTCTCTGGCAATGACACCGATGAAACATCGGGTGCAAAAACTGCCCGTGCAACGACGATTTCCCGTGCGATTTCTGCGGGGGTCAGTTCTGCGGAAACCGCACGCAGTAATCTGGATGCGGCGGTGAACACGGTCGGCCGAAACAAGCGTGTGTCATCGGCCAGTATCAACAGTAATCCGACCGTTCGTCGGGCGGGAATAACCCTGCGTCCCTCCACGGCCGAGGTTGGCGGCCGTGCCACAATTGGCGACACCGGTCAGCAAACTGGTTCCAATATTGACGAAGCGGTCCGCACTGTTCAATCCCGTGCCGCCACGGAAAACAATCGTGAAACCATTGCCCAGGCAACCGAACGTCTGGAACAGACGGCGACCTTGAACAAATCGTGCCAGCAACAGTATAACGAATGTATGGATCAGTTTTGTGCGGTAATTGACGCAAATCAGGGACGTTGTTCTTGTTCGTCGAACCTGTCCCGCTATACCAAGGTAGAAGAGGCTGTAAAGAACGCCAACACCCAATTGAACGAGGTTGCCCAACGTATTCGCTATGTCGGATTATCTGCGGATGAAATTCGTGCCATTATGACCGAAACCGAAGCCGAAGAGGCATTATCCGGCACCGTTGACACATCTGAAACACGAAATATGTTGGCTGAAATCGAAGATTTAATTCGTGACCCTGTATCCACGTCATCATACAGTGCCGACACATACACTGGCCTGGATATGAGTTTGGATTTCACATCTGATACTGCGGATATGTTCAGTCTGGATTTTTTGAACACCGACAGCACCAGCAGTTTTTCCAACCTGCGTGGCACAGACTTGTATAATGCGGCCAAGCGTCGTTGCAATACCATTTTGAATCAGTGCAAGGGTGCGGGCGCCACCCCCAGTCAGATTACCGGAAATTATGACCTGGCCATTGACAAGGATTGCATTGCCTATGAACAGGGCTTGACCAAAATGAACGAAACCCTGGTTTCCAACGTCCGCAGTGCAAATCGTATGTTGCAAAAGGCCCGCCTGGCGGTTTTGCAGAATAAAAATCAGTATGATGCCAAGGGTTGTATTGCGGCCCTTGAAAACTGTATGAAGGATGATATGGTCTGTGGCGACAACTATTTCAAATGTGTTGACCCGACCAAGGTGTATATCGACGAAAATGGCGAAGTTGTATTAGGGCAACAGATTTCTAATATACTTGATTTTAT
>JAFURS010000001.1 GCA_017471805.1 Alphaproteobacteria bacterium | reverse complement strand
ATGATAAGTGTCGTTGTGGCAATGTATAATGGCAGGGCAGACAGTAATAATAGCCCAAAAACAAAACCGGCAAAACCGTGCAGTTCGGCACGTGCCAGGTGGTGCCACTGGGCAGTGGATAGCATATTGAAATTAAACAGAAAATACAAAATCGACCACATTGCAATAATATAACAAACAGTCCATATTATGGCGTATTTGTGGGTTGAAAAAAAATCTTTGATTTTCGTCATACCTAAATTATAGACAAGAATTAAAATTTGTCAACAGTATTTTAACGCTCTTTGTTTGTGTAAAAAGTGCTTTTTTTCAGGTCTTTTTTGTGGCATAATTGTAAAGATAAAAGTTAGGGGGATTTTTATGCCACGGGTATTTAAGATTTTTGGTTTGTCGGCTGTGTCAATGGCGGTGTGTGCCTTGGTTTATGTGGCGGATGCGGCGGCGGTTGCAGGACGCAGTGCATATCAAAATGTTCGCAATGTGGGACGTATGCCGACTATGCCGACGTTGCCATTAAATTCAGTTGGTAATATTTCAGCAAATTTGCCGGAGCAAAACGAAGTGCCGACACCTGATGTGCCGGTTGTGCCTGATGAACCTGATGTGCCGGATGAGCCAGATGAGCCGGTTGTTGAGCCAACGCCCGAATGTCCAGATGGTGGGGTAAAAAATTCTGAATACACCGTTGATATGTGTATGAATGATGTTTTGCGTTGTGTTAATAATGGTGCGTTGCCAAACGGTTTGAATAGCCTGTTTAATGAAGAACTGCGTAATGCCATTGTTAATGGTATGGGGTTGTGTTCGATACAGGTCGAAAAATGTGTGTCTGATGTGCGGCGTGATTGTGCAAATGTGTATCGGTCGTCTGCGGATGTGTGGATTGACTTTGATTCACGCAAGGTGCAACCTGAATACTATAACTTTGTTTTGCGCAAGACGGGGTTGACACCAAATCAGGCGGAAAATACCTGTCGGTTGCTAGATAAAAATACATACGGTTCGTCGTTTAGTGCCGTCGCAAATGATGGACGGACAACGGCCGAGTATAATAAAACAGTGGGGGCATATAATGGCCAACAGGGAAATGTTCTAATTAAATCAAATCCACAAGGGGTCAAGGTTAATGATGGAAACCCGGGTGTTGATGGACAACGTGGACATTATGCCCGTTGGGATGCGGAAAGTGCGACCTGTTTAATTCGTGTCGCGGCATACAACAAAGATGAACAGATTTCTAATACCTGGTTGTTTGGTGCGTTAGGTGACGACCAACCGGCCGAGGTTTGGCGTGCCGCCGGTGATACATTTACCTGTAACAAGGATTTGTTCGGATTTTCATTGTTGAACGATACACATACGGCCGCCGTTGTTGGTATTGGGGGTGGAACAGTTGTCGGGGCCGGTGTTGGTGCCATTGCAGGTCACGGAAAACGTGAATTTGATTGCGGACGTGAAAAACATCGTGAAATGCTGACCGAATTGTTAAAGGATGGTCGTGCGGTTGGAATACTGAATGAATATTTAGTAAAAGATTTTAGTTTGACCGATGGTGTGATGTCGCCCGATACCTGTTGGGAGGTTGTAGAACTGTTTGATAAATACTATCAGTTTGAAACCGCAATTGCAGAATGTGAAGGCGCAATTCTGGAAGAAATAGATGTGTTTGAGGTTGAGGTAAGTTGTCCAGACGATAGGTGGAATTTATGCTATGATAATTTGATTGACCAGGGCGAGAGTTATTTTAAACATTGCAAGGGGGATATACCACTTAGTCCGCAAGATTGTGCAGAGCGTTTGAAGGAATTGTATTTGCAGGATAAACTGGATGTTGCAGAGCCTGAATTATCAGGGGACTGTGTGTTCAAAGCGCTGAATTTGGACAAGTTAAACCCAGACAGTCCGATTTATTGCACGGAATCTGGAAAATGTATTACGTCGGAAAATTCAAAGGAAGAATTAAAACGACTGGACAATGTTTTCGGCCGTGATGTTAGCGAATTGCTGATAAAGGGCGAAAAGTCTAATATGGGTAAAAGTATTGCCGTTGGTGCCGCAGTTGGTGCCGGGGCAGGTGGCTTGGCGACGGCGATAACTGCATTTGTTGAACGTAATAATATTAGTTGTCGGATTGGAGATGGGTTGGATCAGGTTGGATTTACCAAGTCTTATTCAATCGACACATTGCGTGATTTCTATGTAAAGTGGAATCTGCAATTGCCTGATGTTATTGCGCCGACGGCATTGGTTAATGATTGTCAGTCGTGGAAGAATACGTGTGCGACGTATAATGATATGAACCATTGCAGGGCGGCACAGTTTAATTACAAGCCGGCAGGTGCCAAGACGACAACGTTGATTCATTCGGCGTGCGCCGTTTCGGGCAGTGTCTGTATTGAAAATTATCCCGTCACTAAATCGTATGGTGTATGCGAATAAAAATTTCCCCCGTTTGGGGGATTTTTTTTATTAAGAACTTTTGTCATTCCGGTGCAGGAGCCGGGAATCCAGGTGTGTGTTGACCACATATTATTTAGCTACCCCTCGTCACACAGGGTGTGACACTGGTCGCTCAAGGGCGGTGAGAATTTTTTTGGCGGAATGTATAAAAATGTTTGCGACGCAGTAGATTCCCGCCTTTGCGGGAATGACGAAGGTTTTTGTTTTTGGATTTTGGTGGATGGCGGATTGGGTAATAATTTGATGCCACCTGGGGCCCGGGGTCAAGCCCCGGGATGACACCACTTCGTTAAAACTTCGTGGTGCAGGCAAGTTTTTTGATTTAAGATAATAAAGAAATCTTTGACCTCCCCGACACTGCGTGCCACCCCTCCATAGAGGGAAACCATAAGATTACATTATTTAGCCACCTCTCGTCACACCTTGGGTGTGACACTGGCCGCCCAAGGGCGGTGAGAATTTTAATGTGTGTGTTTTTTTGTGAACTTTTTTAATAAAAATTAAAAATAAAAAACGCCTGTGTTCGGCGGTGGGTGTGGGTTTGGGCGAATT
>JAFURS010000049.1 GCA_017471805.1 Alphaproteobacteria bacterium | reverse complement strand
TTAAAACCTCAACCGGGTTGTCTTTTTCGCTGTATGCGGAAAAATATACAGAACCATCGTTGGTGGTTGGGTATAATGACGGAAAATGCTATGGCAAGTTAGAAACCGGCAAGGCCACCGGTGCCATCAACGTTAATTACAATGGTATGGTTTATCATTTGGTTGATTAAAAAAATCCCGCCGTTCGGCGGGTGTTTTTTGCTTAGAATAAATATTTTATATTTAAGCCGCCAATCCAGCCGTCACGGGCGCCGTCACGACGGCCAAAGTTCGCAGAAAAATTAAAGTTATAAACGGATTTTTCCAAAGATAGTGTGTATTCTGTGAAATTTCCAAAGTCTAGTTCGGGAATAGTCGCAGAATTTGCGTTGGTGTCGCCACCTGTGGTGAACAACATTGTGTATTTCAGGTTTATTGCACCAATCCATCCGTTGCCAATGTGTTTGATTGCGCTGATGTGTGGTGTGAATTCAATCAAGCCCATTGGTTCGTTTTCAAGATAACTGCCAGATGTTGTCTGGTAATCTTCGGATCGAACCCAAGTATAACCAATGTGGGCGCCAGGTTGTAATGTAAATGTAGAATCAAGTGCATAATCGTATGTTGCGTCGATTGCACCGCCCAACCAGAAATTTGTAAATTCATCACTGCCAAACATTGTTTCGGCAGAATTATTTAATACGCCACCATTGACCGTTGCAAAAAGGCCCAGGTTACCAAAGGTGTTTCCGTTGTAAATACCAAAATAGCCACCGTTGCCGTCAATGTTTATGTCTTTGTTTTCTTGGGTGCCGCCAACATAGCCAGTGTATAGTCCCCATTTTGACAGGCCGTTTAACATTTTTGTCTGGCCGCCTGCGATGCCGAACATAACGGTGTCATACTTCATTTCAAGGCGTGAAAAATCGTCGAATTTTGCGTTGTCGCCTAAATGATACCAATTCACCCACAGGTTATTTAATGCCGCATTTGCGTTCAGTGTGTCGCCACCACTGCGCCCGGCCCGACCGTCATCATTGTATTCGCCATATATAGATGCCGTTCCATACATTGGGGCACGGCCGTATGTTTTGTGTGGGTCTTCGTTCGTTTGTGGGGTAGGGGTGCCCTTGCCCAGGGCGGTTGCCATTGAACCCTTGAACGAATTAAAGGCATTGGTTGTAATTGTATGCTGAATCACGCCGATGTTGTGCGCAGATATTGTGTTTGCATACATTTGTGCAGAAAATGCGTTGGCGTTTGGTGTGGCGGTCAGCAATAATAAGCCACTGAAAATAAGAATAGATGATTTCATTTGCTCTCTCTTTTTATTTGCATATTATTATAGCATAAAAATCATATTATTAAAAATGATAATTGGGGGTAGGGGATTTGGATTTTTGTTTTTTTATTGTATGTTGACGTTTTTTTGATAAAATAAATGGCATTATGAAATATAAAAAAGAAGAATTTATTGACAGGCCTGTGGTGATGGTTGGGCTGATGGGGGCGGGAAAAACCAGTGTTGGACGTGCGTTGGCACGTCGTTTGGGGATTCCGTTTGTTGATTCTGACAAGGAAATAGAAGCCGCCGCAGGGTGCAGTGTTGTTGATATTTTTGCAATGTATGGCGAAGAAGAATTTCGGCGTGTTGAACAACGGGTAATCGAGCGTCTGTTGGATACCCCGCCGGCGTTAAAGGTTATTTCTACGGGCGAAGGGGCGTTTATCACGCCGGCGGTGCGTGAAATGGTCTTGGAACGGGCGTTGTCTGTGTGGTTGCGGGCAGATTTGGATTTGCTGGTCAAGCGGACAGGCGCACGTGATACACGGCCACAGTTGTTGAATACAGATAGTCGAAAAATTCTTGAACAACTGATTGCAGAGAGGTATGAAACGTATGCGATGGCTGATATAACAGTAGAAACGCACGATGAAAGTCTGCGGAAAACACTGGGGCAGGTATTACGTGCAATCGAGGATTATTCAAATAAACAAGAAAAGGAGTAAAAAATGGCGAAAAAGACTAATCTATTAAAAGAATTTAGCACTTTTGTTCAGCGTGGTAATGCAATCGATATGGCGGTTGGTATCATTGTAGGTAGTGTTATGACCGGTGTGGTAAATTCGCTGGTAAAAGATGTTATTATGCCACCAATTGGATTGTTGATTGGCGGGGTGGATTTTTCGCAGTGGTTCTTTGTGTTGAATAATCCAACCGGTGCAGTGTATGAAACAATTGCCCAGGCCCAGGCGGCAGGGGCCACAACACTGAATTTGGGAATGTTCCTTAATTCTGTGGTTAGTTTCTTTATCACAATGTTTGCAATATTCCTGTTTGTGCGCACAATGAATAAAATGCGTGATAAAAAGCCGGCAAATACACACGCCTGTCCGTATTGCAAATCAACAATTAACAATGCGGCAACAAAATGTCCATTTTGCTGTTCGGATGTAGAACCGGTTGAAACGGGTGCGGTCGAAGAAAGTGACTTGAAAAAGGGTATTAAAACCGTGACTAAATTGGCTGCGGGTGTGGCAGATGATGCGTTGGGCAAAATTAAAAAAATCAAAAAGATAACAAAACGTTAAGTTTTTGTCTTGAAAATTTAGTTTAAGAAGAAAATAGAATAAAAACGGGTCGTTTGGCCCGTTGTTTTTATGTGGTGTGCAATTCTGGATTATGTATAGTTTGGGCGTGGGGCGGGGTATGGTTTTGATGGTGGTGGGTGCTGTTAGGGATTTGTGTAGGTGGGGTGCTTGTTTGGGGTGTTGTGGACGGTGTTTTGTTAAGTGGGTGTAATGTCAGTTGGTGGTGTGTGGCGTGGTTGTATGATTGTTAGTTTGGGGTGGCGGCGCACAGTGTTGTTTGTGTGTGGTAATAAAATTATTTAGTATCAAATTAGATATATAAAAAGTGCCGGATTTTGGCGGGGTGCAACGATATTGCAAAGGCGCATAATGTATATTATGTATAGTTTAGTGTGCTGACGCACCCAAAACAATACATAATATGTTTTTCTGGTTCTGTGTGTCTGATGATGTTTCTGTATGCTGTCGTATCCAAAACAATGCCATAATATGTTTTTCTGGTTCTTGTGTGCTTGGTAACGGTGTTTTTTGTGTGCTGATGCCGTCCAAGGCAATTGTGGTCGATGTGATGTGTAAATGTGCTGGTTTCTTGCTTGTGTGGTTTTCTTGTGTGTTCATTAGTTATAGAAAATGTTAAAGTTTTGTGTTTGAAATGAATTTTTATCTCTTGTATTTAGTCTTATAATATGGTTCTTGGAGTTTGTATATTGTGTGGATGAACTGTAAAATGTGAAAAATTGTGATTTTCGCCCTATTTTGGGCTATAAAATGCAAAAAATGGCGGATTTCTGCGGTTTTTGTGGTAAAACGCCCCGGGTGGGGCGAAAAATGGGGTGTTTTTTGGGGTGTAGTGACCCGCTTTACTTGTGTAATGAGAGTTTTTTTATGTGTTTTGCCCTGCTCTTTAATTGTTGACAAAATAATTTAATTTGTATTTCTTGTCTTTTGTTTTTATTTTTCTTTTTGAAAATTTGCTGTTTGTATTAGTAATGGCTTTTTTAGCAGGTATGTGTCAACCTCGGCGGCGTTTCTGGCGGGCGAATTTGTGAACATTGGTTTGAATAATTGTGTGCTGCGCCATTCGTTTAATTCGTATTTGTTAAACATAACCAGGTCTTCTGTTGGAATATGTTGATGATAGTTGTATATGTTGCTAAGTGCGTTTGATAGCGGAATGCGTTCTGAAAAAGCAAAGCCGGCATCGGTAAATGTTGGTATTTGCTTGTTTTGTATTTGGTGACGAATAAATGCGATGTTTGGGCTTATTTGGTTGTTGGCTGGGCCGTATTCCCACGCCAACCAATCGAAGTTGTTCATTGGTGAGTCTGGCGAAATTCGTGTGTATTTTTGTTCGTGTGATTGGTATTCAAGCCATAACAAATAAAGTAAAGACATTATTTTAATGTCTTGAATTTTGTTGATTTTATCACAGTCAACCATTTCAGAAACCAGGTATGTCGCTGTGTTTATTATGTCGTGTTTGTTTTTGGTGATTGGTGCGGTTAAATGTGGGGGTGTATAGTTGTCGCACAGGTGTGATATTGTGCGTGCTGTTTCAATGGCCCGTTCATAGGTTGTCCAATTTGTTATAATTTCGGTTTTTCCGTTTGGGTTTATATAGCGGTGGATTGTTTGACCGTTTATGGATGGTTTGTATCGTTCGTTTGGATTGTAACTGTCGTTTGATGCGGCGCCCAGTTCACAGCGTTCATAGCAACCATCGCATTTTAATATGTTTATTTTGTTTTTTTGTGTAAATGGCATAGGTTATTCCTTTTTTTGATTAGTATATATCAAAAAGTGTGGTTAGCAAGTTGATTTTGGCGGATTTGTGCGCTATTATATGGGTATGAGATTAGATGTAGAATTAGTTAATAGAAAATTATATTCGACACGTGCCAAGGCCGTAGCGGGGATTCGTGCAGGGTTGGTTTCTGTTAATGGTGTTGTGGCAAAAAAACCAAGTCAGTTGGTTGGCGCAGATGATGAAATTAGTGCTGGGGAATTGCCCTATTCAAGTGGTCGTGGCAGTTTGAAGTTAATCCGTGCGTTGGATTATTTTAATATAAATCCGTCAGGGTTGGCGTGTTTGGATGTTGGAGCCAGCACGGGTGGTTTTACCGAGGTTTTATTAAAACGTGGTGCGGTGCGGGTCTGGGCGGTTGATGTTGGCACAAATCAGTTAATTCCAGAATTGCGTGATGATGTTCGTGTGGTGTCGTTGGAACAAACCGATATTCGCACCCTGCCCGTTCAAGCGGTTGTGGATTTGATTGTGGTCGATGTGTCTTTTGTGTCGTTGGTGTCGATTGTTGAAAGTTTAAGACCGTGGGGTGCGAAAAATATAATTGTTTTGATTAAGCCACAGTTTGAAGTTCCACGGGATGTGGCGGCAAAGTATAACGGGGTTATTAAGTCGGAACAGTGGCACCAATATTCGATTGAACGTGTTGTTGATGCGTTTGAAAAAATGGGATTTGTATCACAAGGGATAACAGAATCGCCAATAAAAGGCGGCAGTGGGAATACAGAATTTTTAGCCTGTTTTAAGGTTAAATAATTAGTTAAGATTGTAAAAATAACCGCCTGAAAAAAGGCGGTTATTTTTATGTTTGTTATCGTGTTTTTAGTTTGTTGTTTTTATGGCGCAATTGTTTTATCTGACGTTGGACATCATGATAATTTTTGTTCGTATAAAATCCACAGGCGTATAATATTGCGGCGATGCCGGCGCACCCCAATGCGCCATCTGTTTTTTGGTCTAGTAAAAATAGTAATGCGGAAACCAGTGTGGCGGTGCCGCCAATTGCCGCCAGATATGTCGCCAGATTTGAATTATGGGCTTCACGGGTCAGGTGTTCTATTGTTTTATTATTTTGTTCGATTTTATTTTTATTTTTACCCATTTTTTTTCCTTTGGTTGTTCCTGATACTGTTTTATTAAAAAAATATGTAAAAATCAAGGATTCTTCTTGAAAAAAAATGCGGTTGGCGGTATGGTATAGCAAGTTTTTATATAAAATAGGAATCAAAAATGGCAGAAGATATTAAAAAAATCCGTGACCGTGAGGCAAAATGGCAAAAAAAGTGGCAAGAATCAAAAGTGTTCACACCTAAAAACGATGGTTCAAAACAGCCCTTTTATATGTTGGCTGAATTTCCGTTCCCAAGTGGCACGGGCTTGCACGGGGGGCATATGTTGAATTATACGGGCTGTGATGTGATGGCACGTTTTCGTCGTATGCAGGGATTTGATGTCTTGTATCCGTTGGGTTTTGATTCGCTGGGGATTTCGGCTGAAAATTATGCGACAAAAATCGGACGCCATCCGTCGGTTGTTGTGCGTGAGTTGGCAGAAAAATTTACAAAAAATATGTTGGATATGGGTTGGTCAATCGATTTAGATGCACAGGTGGCAACGTCAGATCCTGAATTTATCAAGTGGACACAGTGGATGTTTATTCAATTCTTTAAGGCAGGTTTGGCGTATAAGTCTATGTTGCCAATGAATTGGTGTCCAAAATGTCGAACAACCCTGACAAACGAAGAACTGGAAGATGGTAAATGTAATCGCTGTCACGGGGAAGTAGAAGTTCGTGAGAAAATGCAATGGAATTTGGCAATCACAAAATATGCTGATAAGTTGCTGGATGGGTTGAATATGGTTGACTATCCAGAAAAAGTAAAACGTGACCAAATTAACTGGATTGGACGTTCAACCGGGGCAGATGTGGATTTTCGTGTTGGTGATGATGTGATGACAGTTTATACAACACGTGTTGATACTATATTCGGTGTGACGTTCTGTGCAATTGCCCCAGAACATAAGTTGCTGGCCAAGTGGTTGGATGAAGGAAAAATTACTAATGCAGATGAAGTGCGGGCGTATATTAAACAGTCTGCGGCAAAATCTGAATTTGACCGGACAGATGCGACCAAGGATAAAACAGGTGTAAAACTGGAAGGGATTATGGCGCAAAATCCATTTACAGGTGCAATGATTCCAGTGTTCGTTGCGGACTATGTATTGGTTAACTATGCACACGGAACGATTATGGCGGTGCCGGCACACGATAGTCGTGACTATGCGTTCGCCAAGAAGTTTGATTTGCCAATTATCCAGGTCTTGGCAGGTGGGGATATTTCACAAGCGGCCTGGGAAGAAGATGGCGAACATATAAATTCTGGATTTATGGATGGTATGGGCAAGGCAGATGCAATTGCCGCCGCAATCAAGGTCGGCAGTGATGCCGGTTTTGCACGACCAAAGGTGCGTTATCGTATGGGGGACTGGGGATTTTCACGTCAGATGTATTGGGGCGAACCGATTCCATTGGTGTATTGCGAAAAGTGTGGCTGGGTTCCAGTTCCAGAATCTGAATTGCCGTTGATGCAACCGCATATGGATGATTTTAGACCAACCTAAGATGGTGAATCACCGTTGGCACGTGCAACAGATTGGGTTAATGTGCCCTGCCCGTGTTGTGGGGCGGCGGCACGTCGTGAAACAGATACTATGCCACAGTGGGCGGGGTCATCGTGGTATTTCTTGCGGTATTTAGATCCAAGAAACAATGAAACCTTTTGTTCAAAACAACAGATGGAAAAGTGGATGCCAGTTGGACACTATAACGGTGGAAATGAACATAATACACGCCATTTGATTTATTCAAGATTCTGGCATCGGGCGTTGTTTGATTTGGGACACGTAAATACACCAGAACCATATCATAAGCGCACTACCAATGGGTTGTTGATGGGGACAGATGGTAAAAAGATGTCTAAGTCAGCAGGAAATGGTTTCCAGGTCGATGAAAAAATAGCAGAGGTTGGCGCAGATGCTGCACGAACAACTGTTTTATCGCTGGGACCGTGGGATTCAAATGTTAATTGGTCCGAAGGGGCGTTGGCCGGTGTGCAACGTTTCTTGAAACGTGTTGAAGCATTGGCTGATAATTTAACCGATGATGCAATGACCCCAGAACAAGAACGTTTGGTGCATCAGTTGATTGCGGATATGACAGAACGTTTGGATTCGATGAAATTTAATACGGCAATTTCTGCAATGATGGAATTTTTGAATGCGTTTGGTGGGAAAATGCCCCGCCCTGCGTATGAAACGTTGTTGCAGATGTTAAATCCATTTGCGCCACATTTAACAGAAGAAATGTGGGAAAAAATGGGACACGGTGATATGTTGGTGTTCCAACCGTGGCCGACGTTTGATTCTGCAAAGTTGGTTGCAACAGAAATGACGATTGTTGTGTCGGTTAATGGCAAACGTGCAAATGATTTTGTTGTGCCGGCAGATAGTGACGAGGCAACAATTGTTGCCACCGCCAAAGAAGCGGCTGCAAACAAGTTAGCGGATGCACAAATTGTTAAGACAATTGTTGTTCCGGGAAAGTTGGTTAATTTTGTAGTGAAAAAGTAATTTTTATGAGTTGTAATAATAAAAATATTGTCCCAGGCACACCCGCCTGGGAAAATATTTGTCAGCAATGTGGTTTGTGTTGCTTGGTAAAGTATGATGACGGGTGTGGACATGTCTATATGACACGTGTTGCGTGTGAAAATTTAGATATAAAAACAAAAAAATGTCGATGCTATGCGGCGGATTATGATTTGCGGGGAAATGCCGATGCGGGGTGTTTTGCACGTGACGGTGGACGTTTGAATTATGAATCACTGCGTAATGATTATTTGGTACCGGGATTTTGTCCGTATGTTCAACGTTTTGTTGCGCCAAGTCGTCTAAGACGGCCGGATTTAACAGGTGTGGTATTGGTGCCTGAATCGCAGTGTGTTGGGGATTTGGCGGATTATGTTATACCTGATTCTTGGAAGCAGTTTCGGTATAATCCACATATAAATAAAATGTTGCAAAAGAAACGATAAAAAAACGCCCAAATGGGCGGTTTTTTATGAAATCTTTTCAATGCGACGTATGCGACGTTCAATTGCATCAAATG
>JAFURS010000003.1 GCA_017471805.1 Alphaproteobacteria bacterium | reverse complement strand
TCTTTTACAGGTGGGACGACAAATGATTTGTTAAAGCAAATCAAAGAAAAATTTGAATCTGTGCATCATATAAAACCACCGTCATCCCGCAAGGATAGTGTTGAAATGTTCATTGTCGCAATGGGATATAAGGGATAAAAAATAACCGCCGGTTGGCGGTTGTTTATTTGAAACTTTCAGCGGCAGTGCGGGCAAGAACATCAACTCGTTCGTTCATTTCGTTGCCGTTATGGCCACGAACCCAATGCCAATGAATCTTTTTACTAGATGCTAATTCATCAAGTTGTTGCCATAGGTCTTGGTTTTTGACCGGTTTTTTGTCGGATGTCCGCCAGTTATTCTTTTTCCAATTCTTTACCCACGATAACATCCCGTTTTTTACATATTGACTGTCGGTGTGGATTTCAAGTTCAGCGTGCTTGCGTGCCGCCGTCAATGCACGGATTACCGCTGTTAATTCCATACGGTTGTTGGTTGTTTCAGGTTCGCCACCACTGCGCTCGGCTGTGTGGGTGCCATCAGTTGCGATAAAGCCCCAACCGCCCGGGCCAGGGTTGCCAAGACAAGAACCGTCTGTCCAAATTTTTAACATTTTTATATACGTCCTTTTTGTGATATAATATCACATATGAACTATAAATCCAAAGATTTAAAAGAAATGGCAAATGCTGTCCGGGCCTGGGCGGTAAATGCAGTGCGGGTCGCTGGCAGTGGGCATATTGGTATTGTGCTGGGGGCGGCTGATATTATCACAGTTGTTTATGCAAACTATATTCGTCGGGGGCGTGATAGGTTTGTATTGTCGCCAGGACACGGCAGTGCGCTGTTGTATGCGGTGCTAAAACTGGCGGGGTATAATGTCGGTAATTTGAATGCTTTTCGTCGTGTGGGTGGTTTGCCTGGACATCCAGAGTTTGGAATAGATGGTGTTGATGCAACAACAGGGCCATTGGGTAATGGGGTTGGAAATGCCGTTGGTATGGCGGTGGCAGAAAAAAGAAAACAGACAGATTCGATGATTTACTGTTTGTGTTCTGATGGGGATTTAATGGAGGGTGTCGCAAACGAGGCTATTGCATTTGCAGGACAGTATCAGTTGGATAATTTGGTGTTGCTGTGGGATGATAATGGGGTGTCGATTGACGGAAGTGCGTTGGTGGATTTCAATGTGCCGGCACGAATGATGGCCGCAGGTTGGCGTGTCTATTCGGTTGATGGAAATGATGTGGCACAGATAAATCGGGCCTTGTATAATGCACGACGTGTAAAGGGGCCGGTCTTTATTCAATGTAAAACAGAAATTGGTTTTGGGTCAAGTGTTGCAGGAACAAATAAGGCACACGGATTGGCAATATCTGATAAAGAAATGGAATCGTTGGGGCAGATGTTTGCATCGGCGACAGGCGATGATTTGTGGCGAAATGTCGCAATGGAACAGACGGCAACTGTTTTGTCGGAAAAAAGTTTGTATTTGCCAAATGTGACAATGCCAGTGGTAGAGGCAGAGGTTTCTACACGTGAACTGTCTGCGATTTATTTGGACGAATTGTTGCGGGCCGGGGCAGATGTTGTTGGGGGCAGTGCAGACCTGGGGGGCAGCACGGGCGCACGTGTTGCGGCATCTGTTGATATTATACCGGGGGATTTTAAGGGCAATTATATAAACTATGGTGTGCGTGAAGCGGCAATGGCCGCAATTATGAACGGTATGGCGATTTCAGGACTGCGGGTATATGGTTCGACGTTTTTGGTGTTTAGTGATTATATGCGACCGAATATTCGCCTGGCGGCATTGTCAAAGTTGCCTGTGGTTTTTGTGTTTAGTCACGATAGTGTTGCAGTGGGCGAAGATGGACCAACGCATCAACCGGTTGAGCAGTTGGCGTCCCTGCGTTTGATTCCGAATTTAAATGTATTTCGTCCGTGTAATGTGCCAGAAATTATGTATTCGTGGCGACGGGCGTTAACCCAAAAGGATAAACCAACCGCAATTATTTTATCCCGTCAAAAGTTTAAGCAGATTTCAACACCGTTGGGGGCTGATTTTGATTGTGGGGCCTATGTCATTCATAGTGCAAAATCGGTCCGGGTTGCGGCGACTATCCTGGCAACAGGTAGCGAGGTGCCACTGGCAATAGAGGTGGCGAAAAAATTAGGTTCGGATGTTCAGGTCGTTTCTGTGATTTCTGTGGCGGATTTTCGTCGGCAAAAGCCAGAGTATAAACAGCAAATTTTGCGTGGCTTTGTTGTGGCAATCGAGGCCGCCGCCAGTGCGCCGTGGTTTGAATTTGCAGATGCTGTTGTTGGAATCGATGATTTGGTATGTCGGGTCCAGGGCAACAGGTTTATCACGAAATGGGCTTTGACACAGATGCAATTGTGGCAGATTTGAAAGCAAAAATTTAAAATGTCTGATTATGTTTTTACTTTGTCATCAGGCGAAGAAATCCCGGTTGTGATTGCGGGGCGACGTGGCGTTCGTAATATTACGTTGCGTCCCAGGGTTGTTCCAAAACGTGAAATACATATATCCAGGCCGTGGCTGGTTTCGGATAGTGCTGCAATTAAATTTCTGGTTTCTAAGCAAAAGTGGGTTGAGTGTGTGTTTCAAAAGTGTCCAGCAAAGGTTGTTCTGAAATCAGGGGATAAAATTGAATTTTTAGGACGTTTGGTTGAATTGCAACATAATCCAAATATGCGTTTGAATAAATTTAGTGATGATGGGACTGTGTTGTTTATTGGTGGAAGTGCCGATATGTTTGAACGTCGGGTTCGTGATGTTATCAAAAATGAATTTTTGCGGACGTTAAAAGATATGGTGCATAGTGCGCCGGCCGAATTTTGGCCAAAACGAATTGCGATTCGTGACACGACCAGTCGCTGGGGCAGTTGTTCGTCGTCAGGGACAATGTCTTTTTCGTGGCGTTTGGCGTTTGCACCGTTGGATGTGATGCGCTATGTCGTGATGCACGAATTGGCGCATAAAAAGCATATGAATCATTCGCCACTGTTTTGGGCCCAGGTGCGTGAACTGTATGGGTTTGGGGTTGAACGTGCAAAACGTTGGTTGG
>JAFURS010000048.1 GCA_017471805.1 Alphaproteobacteria bacterium | reverse complement strand
GAATTCTATAACAAGAATCAAAACGCCCTGGCAATGTTGCGTGGTATGTTATTCGAACGCAAGGCCCTGGATGCAATGTTAACACACGTCAAGACCAAAGAAAAAAAGGTCAAAGCCGACGATTTATTCAAACAGGCATCCTTCCGTTAATCAAATAAAAAAGCACCCCATTTTGGGGTGTTTTTATTGTTTTGTATCATCTACACACTTGCCACAAAAACATCTGCGAGAATCATCTTCTATATTAACCCACCAACACTCAAAAGCCTGACCATCAGAACAATCATCTTGACTAATTATCCTGTCACTACTGCCTTTGGGACAACTAACAACATTTTCCCCGCCGCCAAGAATATCGGCACCACGAAAAAACGCAATCCCACATAAAGATATTACAATAAAAAATACTACAACAACTACTTTCAATAAAATATCCTTTTTCTACTATCGCTGCTTTTGTGTTGTTTCTGCCAATTGTTTTGATATTTGTTCAACCTGTTCTTGCATCTTCTTTTGTGATTTTTCACGCTTTTTTTAATAATTCTTGCCCGCAATTTTAACGTTGCCCACACCAACGCAATTGCTGGCACCGCAACCTTTACACCTGTCAACGCAATATTGGCGGCACGCAATGCCTTTGCCCAGGGCCCAATTGACACTTCCAATCCTTTTTTTGCCGGCAAAATCGGCCCTAAGAAAATCATATAAAACTCCTTTATCTATTATATGATAGCACACATTAACAAAAAAAACTAATCACATAATTTATAAATCAAAAAAATCCCCCAAACGGGGGATTTTTCTAATACATTGGTGGGAAACACTCGTCTGTGCCAACGACACAACAGGCAACACCTCCATCGTCAAATTCGACAAATTCTTCACCTGCACAACAACCGTTCATATCAGGTGCCGCCCCATCTGCACACGTTTCAATTTCTTCGGAAACGACCGCCTGTGTTTCGGCATACTCAGGTGTTATCAGGGTTTCACTGTCCGCCACCATATTCACAATCTGCGGTTCTGTTTCATATACAACAGGCGCATCATATTCAACAACATCTTCTTGCACCGCTACATAATCATCATCCGTTTCATAGTCCGCATCTGCCACAAACATTTTTTCATTTTGTGACACATTATACGCAGGTTTTCTTGCCAAAACTTCTTCCACAGTCGGGATTTTCACCGGTTGAACTTCTTCTGGGGTCACAAATGGCGTTTCAATCACAGACGGCTGCTCAACCACAGGTTCCGGGGTCACAGGCACCGCCACCATATCATCCACAGACGGTGCTTCTATCGGCTGGGGTTCCGTCACAGGAACAGGTTCTGGTTCAACAACCTGCAACAATTCTGGTTCTACTTCTTCCACCACCACAGGTGCCGGTGCAACAACTTCTTGCACTTCAACAAATGGCGACGGCGTTTCTTCGGTTTTTGTTTCCTGCACAACTTCAACAACTTCTGGTTCAGACGCCGCCCCCAATTCTGGCAACGCAACATTGGCCTTCTTTTGATAGAACCACAACGTAAATATAGACAACGCAATCAAAACGACCAGCAACACATAATAAATAACCGTTGGCTTCCGTTGCGCCTGTGCATCTGCAACAACTGGATTGCCCGAAATTGGCGACACAGGACGTTGCAAATCATCAACTGGTGCCGGCACAATATCTGGGGCCGTCGAATACCCTGGTGCCTGGGATGAAATCTGTGGTGCAATTGGTGTTGGCATTTCAACAGGTTCCGGCATCACAGGCGACATTGGCACATCTGGCACAGGCGCCAACTCTGGCGCAGGCTGAATCGGCGACTGGGGCAGGGCGCTTTGCGCTTGCTGTCCTGCATCCACCCCACCTAACAATTCTGGGTCGATTGTTTCCGATGGTAATACCACAGGGGTCAAAGAATCCAACATTGGCACAGGCTGTGGCAAATATTCTTCGTCCGCCTCGACCGCCGGCAAATTCGCCCCCGATTGCGCAACAGGCGGCACAAATGACAACGGTTGCACACCTGTATCTGTGTCTGTTTTTTGCGTTGCCTCTGGCGCAGAAGACACAGCACCTAAATTTCCAAAATCGATTGGCTTAAAAGCAATTTCATCATCCAAGATATCTGGATCTTCATCAAACAATGGTTTTACTTCATCATCAGCCATTTCTTCTGCCTTTGGTTCTTTATAAGTTGTTATTTCTGTAAATTCTGGATTTTGCTTAACTGGCAACGGTGCTTCATCTGGCACTGCGACATCTGTCACGATTGGATTCGCCGGTAAATTTGCATCAACAACATTTACCTGTGCCGCATTATCGTCTTCATAGTCACCATCATCGTAATCTTCATCTACCAGATTTTCGATTTTATACAAAATTTCCCGTGCAATTTCTGCTTCTTCTTCGGCGGCGACCAATCTGTTCTGGGCATTCGCCAGACGTTTTTTTGCACGCCCCAACTTATCATTAGTCGCATCTATCTGCGATTCTGTCCGTAAAATCTTAGCCGCCGACTGCTTAGTCGGTTCTTTACCAACATCCCGACGCTGTTCGCTTAATTTTACTCGCAGTCCTTTCAAGCGACTTTGATGTTCTTCGATTGCATCATTGGTCTTTTCAATCGTTTCCCTTGTGCGTTCTGCAGTCATTTCTGCCGCCCCCAGACGTTCAAACGCCGCCCGACGTGCTGCTTCGACCCGAAACATATCCAGTCGCACCACCGCCGCATTAACATCGCCATTATTTTCGCTGGCTTCAATCAGGCCATCATACTGACCCAATCCAGAATATTCTATATCTAACTTTTGATATTTATTATCCTTTTTGGGACGAATTGTTTCCAAATCCACCCCATAATCGTTCATCAAGATATCATCCCACTTGCGCCCACCAACCGGGTTAATCACCAACAACACATTAGGCTTAATATCATTGACCAAAAAGTCCAACACAAAAACCAGTTTTTTATCTGCATCAAAATATGCACGAAACTGATTTCCTGCGACATCATAGTCTATATAGGTCAACGTTTGATAAATATCTTCTCTCTCGTTTGGCATAAGCTTATTCCCTGATATTTATTATTTATTTTTTCTTTGGTGGCGTAAATTGGTATGCCTGCTTACAATGTTCATAGCAATATGGTTTTCCAACAAACACGGCTTCGCCACAAAAGTGGAAATGTTCTGAATCCGGATCACCAATTGGCCAACGACATTGTCCAGGTTTTAAATTCGCCATTTCCAGCGAATGTTGAATAATCCGCTGATGCGCTGCTAAATCCTTGGCCGTCGCCTTAGACGTCGTTTTCGTCCCCGATTTTGCAGCCCCCGTATCTGCCTTTGGCTTTTTTTCTGCAACCGCCGTTTTTTTCACAGGCGTCTTTTCCGGCACTTTCTTTTCTGCAACCTTTGCCGTTTTTGCAGCAACTTTCTTTGACTCTACCTTTTTAGCGACCGTCGCTTTGGCACCTGTGGTCTTTTTCACAGTCGTTGCCTTTGTCGCTGTTTTTTCTTCTGCTTTTTTAGTTGTCTTTTTTTCTGTTGTTGACGCCACGGCATTTGCGCCACTTGCCTTAGCATTCCAGCCCAAACGATTTAATTTTCCAACGATGGCATTTTTCGACATACCCAAACGCTTACCAATTTCAGACGTTGACAATCCTTTACCCGTCAATGCCTTTAACTTTTTTAACGTTGCGTTATCCCAACCCTTGCTCATTTTACAAAACCTCTGTTATACATTATAATCTTAGTGTAGCATAGAACCGATTCGAAACGCAAGGGGGAAAAATATGATTTTTTACATCTTTTTCATTATTTTACTAATAATTGCCCTGTGGTGTTCGATTAAAATTTCAGTTCACGATTTCAAGCAACGCATAATTCCTGACAAATACCTGTTTCCGCTAATGTTATGCGGGCTTTGTCTGGTTGTATTTTTTCATTTTCCCACCGACATCACAAACGCAACAATTGGTGCAACATTTGGCTATATTTTATCCGCAACCGTCGGTTATGTATTTGAACACGCAATCCGCCACCATAATACAGACACGCCAATTGGAATGGGGGATATAAAACTAATCAGTGTTGGCGGCCTGTGGTTGGGAACAAACGGTTTAGCACTGGCACTAATAATTGCGTGTTTAACCGGCTATATCTGGGCCCGAACCCAGAATCAAAAATTCATCCCATTTGGCCCTTTCTTTTTACTGGGCGGATTTTTAACTTTAATCACTAGCGTATTTTTGTTATAATAAACGCACAGGGACCCGGAAGTATGAGAATGAAATTACCTTTTTTTTGCGTATTTTATACGTTATTTATTGGTGTTTTTAACGCCCAGGCATCAACACCATTTTCAAATTATGGTTTAATTCAAAACGTTCAAAACTATTCATCAAGCCCATATTGGACACCTGATTCCCCATACAACCTGCGTTTCCCAACGGCGGTTTATGCAACCGGTCCCAACGTTGAAACGCCCGACTGCCAACAGATTGTATCAACCCTAATTTATACTGAGTGCGCAACCCTAAACAATTGCGCAACAACTGATTTAACCGACATCCGTTCAACAATAATGTTGCAATTATCCCGGATTCCTGGTGGTAATTACGCAACATCGTGTGGCGGTTATATTGACACGGCATTTGCCGAATATCTTCGTCGTTATTCTGTGGCGGCACCTGCGATTGGCAATACTGCATTTCCAACAACAAGCCAACCGGGTTCAGGAACCCCTGAATTTCAAATTGACAATCCATATGAAAAACAGCCCACCGACTGGCAACAAGAAATAATGGACAGAAAATCCGAATTAAAAGAATTACAATCTGCCAACGGTGCGGGTCCCATCGACGTATCACGTTCTGCGTTTCCGACAACCTATGCAGATTTAAGTCGTGAAGAACGCATTGAAAACGCGACGGCCGGCTATCAACCATTTGCCGGCAAAAGCGCATACTACACAATGAAAATCGAAGATGCAGAAAAGGCTAAGAAAGCTCAAACCAACCATAACAATTATTGTGAACAATATCGTTCTCGGTATCAGACATTAAAATCCGACCTTAACACCCTTGAAAAATGCCGTGCCGCCGGATTAAGGTTTGTAGATTGTAAATTAAAGGGAACATACAAATAATGAAAAAATTTACTATATTTTTATTTCTGGGTCTATTATATCAAATTCCCTGTTATGCCGTATCTGCACTGGGTGGCATTGACATTTTCTAGGACGGAATAAACAACCCAACTGGTTGGGTGCAACCGACCCGCTCCTATAAATACACTGTTGGTGCCGATGGGGTATCACTATATCACAACAGACAAAAACTGCCAATTACGCTAAACACGCCGGCAACACCCGGCACAACACGCAGTGTCACCGACTATGCAATTGCACCACGTGCAGCAACTGGTGCCGCCGCAGCGGCTGCGGGCCGCAACACCGGTGGTGGGAACACCGGGACTGGTAATACTGGTGGTGGCAATACCGGTGGTGGAAACACCGGTGGCGGAAACGCAGGTGCTGGCAATACTGGCGGTGGAAACACCGGTGGCGGAAACGCAGGTGCTGGCAATACCGGCACGGGGAACACCGGGACTGGAAACAACACCACATCAAACACATCAAATACTTCAAACTCATCAAACACAACGCCTAAAAAAGGTGCAACTGCATTAAAAACGGCTGGGGCCGTTGTGGGGGGCGCACTTGGCGCATACGGCATATACGAAAACACCAAAGGCCAGGACGAACACACCGCAACTAACGTTGCTGGCGGCGCAACATCTGGTCTGTTGGGCGGTATGAGTGTTGGCGCACTGTGGGGGACCAAGGGTGGATGGATTGGTGCCGCAATTGGTGCCGCCGCTGGCGGACTGTTTGCTGGCTCGCAACTATTTTCCGAAACCGATTGCCTGCACGACCCAATCACAGGACAATTCACGTGTTGCAACACACTGTTTAACCAAGGCGAACGCCAGGCCGCCATTGGCGACTATATGTTCTGCGGGACCGAACCAACCAATGACACACCAACCCAACCACTTCCCCCCGGGGTTCGCCAATGCTTACAGGGCGGTTCACAAACAGAATTTTCCTGGTGGGACGGTCTGTGGGAAGATGACGCCTGGTCGGCGGAATGCGTTGTGCGCTATTGCGACAACGAACCACCTGCAAACACAATGGTTGTATATACCCCAGACACCGAAAACTATTGCTGGAATTGGCGTCCCGCCGAACCGGGCGAAGATGGCACAGTTGTCACAGACGACGGCGAAAACGTCAAACCATCTGACCAATACTCAGTCCTGATATACAGATTAAAGAAAGAAATCCAGGCATACGAAAAAAAATGCGGACAACAACAGTAATGCGCAAAATACTAACTGTTTTCTTGATTGTTCTGGGGCTTGCATCAAATTCATATGCAGACACACCCAACACCGAATGTGCCAGTCGGGTGTTTGCCGATGCACTGGTCAAAACGGCCGATTCCGTTGATGAAACCGCCCACGAAACCACAATCCAGGGATGGATATACCAAACATTTGCACAACCTGACGTTTTAACATCCGTTTTAGCGTGTCCTGAAATCGCCAATATCCCAGACACCGAAACCATAAACTTTACCCAAATACAATATACATTCCCAAACGGTCGTGAAATTATTATAAATTATAAAACCCAACCAAAAATTCTAAAACAACGCCTGTCACTGGCAAACAAACGTTCCATCCCAACATCAGACATCAGCCCACAAATCGGCGGTCTGGACGATGAATCCATTTGGACAAACACCGAACCTGCCTGGTATGCAATTATGGTTGTTCAGCACGGCACACTTGATGAATTTGTTGGCCCTGATAAAAACAATACAATATCACTTGATTACATCAAAAATAACATCGACACACTGTATCCACGTGGTGCAACCTGCACCGACAAAAGCGCACTTGCCAACGACAACTATGCAATAAATCGTGCCGTCACCCAAACTGTAAATCTGTCTGAGCGCACCGGCGAAAAAGACAGCAACGACTACTACGTTGCTGGCGATGTCAATCTGCAATGGATATCATATGCAGAAATCGCCCTTGATGTGGTTATAACAGTTGCGACAATGGGCGGGGGTGTGGCTATCACAGGCGCAACAAAATCCGCCCGTGCATCACGTGCATTAAAAAATCTTACCACCAGCATTCGTGAATTAAGCAAACTTGATTCTGTCCGTGATTATATCGCCGCCACACGCAATGTCGACAGACTGACAGATGAATTAAAGGCAATTGACGCCACCACCGATGCCATCCGCTATGCTGACAAGGCACGTGAACTGGACCAGGCCCGTGACACTGTTCGCACACTTGAAACAAATGCCGACGTAATGAAATACCAGGACGCTCGTAAAACATTTACACAACTAAACGCATACCGTCGTGGTCTGCGTGCATTTCGCAACGCCCAACGCGGCAATATAATCGCCCGTGCTGCCCGTGCCACACGTTCAACATTAACTGGGGACAAACTAATTTCCCACGGCGCAAAATTGGCCCGCAGCAGCAAGTTTTCAACCCGCACCCGTGACTGGTTATTCCAATCAACCCTGCGCAACATTGGCGCCCTAGGCAAGTTAGAGGCAACCGGTGGCCTAATCTATGGCGCCTTAACCTTTATCGGCGGTATGTATGATTGGACAGAAACCAGCACAGGCGATTACACCAGTGGGGTTGACTTTGCGCCATTATTATTATTATCTGCCGACGACTTATCCGAAAATGGCCAAGAAAACGTTATAAATCACGGAATGTGGCTGTTATGGGCGGGCGATTCCATCAGTGCATCCGACGACGATGCCGCATATTTACAGGCAATGGATTTTGCCGCAAAATTCCACCAGGACCTACTGGACATCCAAAACGACACATCATCACCGTGCGACGTCGATATCTTTATCGTGCGTCCTGTTTTACGCAATCCTGGCACAGAAAACACCGAAATATATTATCTAATAATGAACGACAAACCCTGGACAACAAATGACTAAGAATTATTTAAAATACATTTGCTTATTTTTAATATGCACAATCACAAATTCTGTGAATGGCGCCAATTCGTTTTTGCGTCCTACATCATTTCCAGGTGTGTCAAGCGATGCAACATTCATCGAACGCACAGAAAATGCAAAAACCGGCTATATCCCATATGCCGGCCGCAGTGCATACAACACAATGGATATTGAATCCGAAGAAGAATATATTAACCGCCTGGTCCGCACATCTGAATCCCGCCGTCAACGTGACGAACACACAATGACAACCGCTGAATATTGCGCCCAATACCCACTGGACGACACACGTTGCCCCCAGGCCCCCGGTTTAACAGAATCTATTATTGCAATCGGAAACCGTCCAACATTCCAGGCACAAACACCCGGGGCAATACCTGTCCAAACACCAACACAAACAATATCAACAACACTGGCGCCAATCCCATCGACAACAGCGCAACAGCAAAACGAATTACCATCTTCATTGCCTGAAATGAACCCAACACCATCTATTCAATCGAACCGTCCTGCATATAATGGACCGTGCACACCACCACAATTCAGCAACTATTTTCCAAACAAGATTTTGACAACGGGTCGCTATGCCGCAATTGACCCAGCATTTGAAAAGGCAATGATAACCGTCTTTCGCACCGAAGGCGAATGTGTAAATGACCCCGATGATTCCGGCGGTTATACTTGTTATGGTGTATCACAACGAAACAATCCCGAAATTGACGTCCGCAATATTACCCGTGCCGACGCCGAAGATATTGCATACCGCAAATATTACACAAACTATAACATAAACCAACTGCCTGACAATACCCGTGGCAATGTATTTATATTGGGGTGGGGGGCAGGCACCGCCACCGCAATACGTCGTTTTTGTAAATTCCTGGGGATAGCAGAAAAGAATATAATTGACCGTGAAATTGTATCTGTCGCTGAAAATTACAGTGGCGACATACATAACGACTTTCTGGACGCCCAACAACAATTTTACGTTGAAATTTCGAAACGTGAGAACAACAAAAAATATCTAAAAGGCTGGATGAATCGAATAAAACTAATGCGTGAAAACGGATGTCACACCCCAACAACGACCCCAATCACACGATAGATTTATTCTTATTGTTTTTATTTTAGCAACCAGGTATAATCAAACCAAGACCAGGGGGAAAAATGAAAAAAATATTATTTGCTATATTTTCGATATTTATTGTTGCGCAATCTGCCGATGCGTATCAGGTTTTGTCTTCCAAGGAACTGGGCAAAAACGATGCCAAGAATCAAAATGTCGTCGTAAAATGCACCACCGACACCGGCAAAATATCAAACCAAACCTGTTCATTGCGCCGCTATGCCAAATGCACAGGCACGGCCCAGAATAAACGTTGCAACGGCTGGCAACCGTGGCGTGACCTGCAAAGTCCATCAAAACAATATTCTGATTGGCGTTCTGCGGCATCTGCGTGTTGTCGTGCCAAAGGTTTAAGATAAATAAAAAAACGCCAAACGGCGTTTTTTCTTATCTTTGTCGTTCTCTTATAAACGGTTCTTGCCTTGCCACTATAAATGGCAGATATGCCAACACCCGATTTTGGATTTCACGATCTGTATTTTCTATTCCCCACCAAAAACGAGTTGACGTTGTTGCGTCTGGCACAAATTCGAATCCGGCATCTGCCAATGTTTGCTGATTAACTTCTGCCCGGGCGACAATTGGCATTGTGCAATCAACCACCCCTAAATCCGTATCAAACAACCGCCATTTTGGAACCGCATAAACATACGCAGACTTATCAACAACCTTATTATGCCACGTATCACCCATCTTCGCCGCATTATAGATAACCAGTTTATAATTTCTGCTGGCGAACACAAAGAAGTCCGTTCCATACCGCTGGTCAATTCCCCAGCCCCGCACCAACGCAAATCGCAAAGCACGATTTAATTCACCCACATAAAGCACATTTTTATTATTCCAAAAAGAATTTGGTTGCAGCCAATCAACACCCGCCTCCAGTTTAATGGGCGAACCGTGAAAAAAATAATCCCCATTGAAACTATACTTTATCAGGTCTTTTAGTTCCATTTCCCCCAACACCTCGCTGGGCTTTAACGGGGCAGGGCCATCAGACTCAGTTTCAGTATTTACCTGACGCATTTTATTAAAAAAATCTTTTAATCCACGCAACATTTGCCACCAATATATTTATCTTTGACGATTTTGCAATGCGAACTGTTGCGCCAGGTCATGATGTGCCAACTTATAAATAAACTGATAAACCGACTCTTCTGCGGCGGCGACATAACAACTTCGTGTTATGACCAACGCCCACTGTTGTGGATTATATACAAACTGTGATTTGTTTTCATCCCAGAACAAAACATTTCCCAACACAGAACTGCCCCGTGGACTATATGGCGCATCTTGCAATCCTGATGCCCTAACATTTGAATACATAACCGTCTTGGCCAACAGCATAACAGGATTTAACTTTGTATTTTTTTCCAGATTTCGAACGGCCATATCTGCCCAATCCTTCATTGCCGGCATAGAAATAACTGTTTGTCCATTGTAAAATTTTGAACTTAACTGTTTTGCATCTAAATCATATCGCAAAACACTATCTAAATTTCCCAACTGCAACAGATTTTTTAATTTATTGGCATCATCCATTACATTACGATTGTGTTGCATACCATTACCCCTAAATTTTCGCAAAAACTGTATCACACTGATACGATTTGTCAACTGGCGGCAATAAAAAAAGCCCTAAAATGGGCGACAAATAATATGGTGGATGTGATTGGACTCGAACCAACGACCTCTTCGATGTGAACGAAGCGCTCTAACCAACTGAGCTACACATCCGCACAGTCCACAATTATACATTTATATCCATCTGTTGCAAGTGTTTTTATTATATGATATTATTAGCATCAGGATAACGTGGGGAAAAATATGAATAATAACGAAATTTTAAGTCTGGATATGAACCGTGTTCGTTCACTAATAGCCAACTGCACGAACAAACGTCATCGGGCCTTGAAAACTCCCGATTTAAACCCCGATACATATATACAATCACTGGTCCAGGACCACATTGCAAAATACCCACCAGAACTAAAACAGGCATTAACACGACAAAAACTTGAATTGGCGGCCACTGAACTTGAACTTACCAAGACCGCATCTGAAATTCAAAAACAAGAATCCGAAAAATCGACATATGTTCAAACCATTGAAAAAATAAAACCGCAATTACAGACAAAACTTACACGATTGCTATCATTTTTCCCAGAACGCCAACACCACATCATCTTGGATTATTTCGATGAACCGGACAAGATTTTACGCAGACTGGACAGCAACACAAACTTCCTGGCAAAAATTTTTACCGGCAAATCCAAAGAACAAGAAGTAAAAACACTGCACACAGAAATCCTGGATTTAATGCGTGCTGCGAACATATCAACCCCTGAATCATATGAAAATACGATAAATAAAAACATTGAAAAATTTAACAGCAACATTCGTGTATTAAACGACAAACAAAAATCATTGCAAAAAAAGTTATCTGACATCACGGCGGCCGGACAAAAATATCAGACACAACACGAAAAACTTCTTGCGGATTTACACCAAGACGCAGCGAAATTCTTATACGCATACGAAAATCGCACAGAATTGCGGAATCATATCCCACCAACATTAAATATGCAGGGGCTGACCGAACCTGTTGCGTTCTTTCAGACAATAACAAATACAACCAAATCCGAACTTGAAAACCTGTTGCACCACGTCGGTCTAAAAACAGGCTACAAGCCCAACGAATATACGGTCCGTGAAACCAATGATTTATATGGGAACAAGTGTCTGGAACTAATCACACCATTTTATTCGCCTGCATCGGCACGTCGAAACATTGAAACAATAACAAAATACTTATCTGAACACGGTGTCACATTTGCAGGCGTCATAAAACCCGCAACATACTCGCAAATTAACCCAACCGCATCCAACCAAGACACCGCCCAAGATTATTCAAACAACGCACGTATTACTGCACTGATAAAAGAACAATTAAAATCCGGGATTTCGATTGACGCATTTGTAAATAAATACAGTCAAACAGACGACGAAACAAAAACTTCAAAACGCAAATACATATTCCGTGGCCAAACCTTTGCCACCAGTGATACATCATCATCCTATGCAACGCCAACCTGGCGAACTGGCCGCACAGGCATTGTATATGGCACACCATATGCACGCACCAGTGTCACATACGCAACCAACATTGACGGTAATGGTGGTGCAAACGGCCAAACAATGAACGCAGAACATATGTTAAAGGTCGGCCCATACATTGTTGGGCTGGTCACCGTATTTGAAAACAGTCCTCGTAATCTGTGGCTGTCGGACCGTGACCTCGAAGATATGACCGACAAAATGGACAAACAAAAGAATCTAAAAGCCCGACACCTGGCCCCCAAGGCGGTCGAAGAAACAATTATATCGCCTGCAAACAACCCGATTGTTGCACGTTATCTGGCGGTCGGCGACACCTTGGTAAAAATCGACGACAATCCCGTATGGCGTGAAATTCTGGATTATATGGCACCAGATATGCGGACTACACACATACACGGTATGCAGGGCAACAATCGTGACAAAATAACCCAAGAAATTCACGGCCGCCAATTTTTAGAACGCCTAGATGCACTGCACACCCAAAAAACCACCCAGGGTGCTGTCACAACATATGACCTGCCAATTGAAATTCTTGAAAAAATGGGATACACCCCACTGGGCAAACAGGGCAATACCCTTGCCCAAACGCAATTTCAGCAATCTATGATTCATACAATGGAATAAAAAAACCGACCAAGTCGGCGATTTAATCTTCTGGTGGGGATAGTGGGACTCGAACCCACACGGTCGCAATGACCAAAGGATTTTAAGTCCTCAGCGTCTACCATTCCGCCATATCCCCGAAGACTTGAAAACTTGGTGGAGCTGATGGGACTCAAACCCACGACCTCTACGATGCGAACGTAGCGCTCTATCAACT
>JAFURS010000047.1 GCA_017471805.1 Alphaproteobacteria bacterium | reverse complement strand
GGGCAGTTTTTATTACAGGTGATGTTGGTGCCAGTTCCTGTAATAAAACCTTCGCAGGTGCATTTCCCAAGATTTTTTGTAAAATTAGTTCTACACGTGAATGTTGTGCCGCCATCACAGGTTGCGTATTGTGGGCAGGCATTACAGTTAATGGATGTTGGGGCAACACCACTGATATTGTGGCCAGTGACGGTGCCGTAGTAGTTGTCACTGCATTTGTATGTGACTGTGGTTTTGCATACGCACCAATAGGAAACACTGTCGCATACCTTGGTCCATTGTTTTTGTGTGGTTGTTTGATAGTGGTCGGTTGTATTTTCGTCGGTTTCGGTGCCGTTGCAGTATGTACAACTTGGGTCGGTACAGGAAGTTTGGTATGGGTCTTGTTCAAGGTTGGCACCGCATCGTCCTTCTTCGACAATAGTACACATAGATGGTGTTATCGTTGTGGCAGAATAAAGGTGCGTGGTGCAGAAAAGTGTAATAAATATTAGTAGTAGTTTTTTCATTGTTTTTTGCTTGTTGATTATGTCGATATTCTATCAGATTTTTTGATGGTTCGCTATTATTAAAAAAAATCCCCCGTTTTGGGGGATTGGTTTTGTGCCCATTGTTAAAATGGGATGTCGTCGCCAATGTCCGCAACAGAAATTTCTTCACGGGGGGCAGATGCCGGCGCAGGGGATGCGCTGTATTCAGAACCGGCACCGTCCATAGCCTTGGCACCAGATAAGATTACCATTTGGCCACCAAATGGATTCAAGACAACTTCGGTTGTAAAGACGTCTGCCCCAGACTGGTTCTGCCATTTGCGGGTGCGCAGGGAACCCTCGAGATACAGTTTTGTTCCCTTCTGCAACATACGTTCCGCAACGTCAACCAAATTTGGATTAAAGATTACAACACGATGCCATTCGGTTTGTTCCTTTTGTTCGCCAGTTGAACGGTCACGCCAACGGTCCGATGTCGCCAGGGAAAAACTGACCACTTTTTGACCACTGCCCATTGTTCGAACCTGTGGTTCTTGGCCGATGTTGCCGACTAGGATAACTTTATTTATGCTGCCTGCCATATCACTTTCCTTTTTTTAGTTTTTATTCGTATGTTTGATTTGACCAATATTATCTCTAAAAAGCAAGGTGTTTTTTCAAAAAATTTTTAGATGATTTTTTTGGCGTTTCTCGATTCGCTTTTTCTGGGATTTTATTCTGGTGATGTGATATAACGTTTTGAAATAAGTTTTTTTCTGAAGTGATTTGGTTCCTGGGGATTTTTTTTGTGTAGGGCTTAAAATACCTGGGTGAATGGTCGGCGTAAAATAACAGAAAGAAACATACGTGTATGCCAATCGAACAAAAGGAGTAAAAATATGATTTATGGCTATATACGTGTGTCAACAGACCATCAGACAACAGAAAACCAACGCTTTGAAATAAAAAGATTCTGTGCAAAACAGGATTTGGCAATAGATTGTTGGATAGAAGAAACTATTTCTGCAACCAAGGATTTGAATAAACGTAAGTTGGGACGCTTGCTGCGGCGAATCCAAAAAGATGATTTGATTATTGCGTCTGAATTGTCCAGATTGGGACGTAATTTATTGCAAGTGATGAGTATTTTGCATCACTGTATGGATGTTGGGGCAAAAATATGGACAATCAAGGATAATTACAGGTTGGGGTCGGATATAACGTCCAAGGTGCTGGCGTTTGCATTTGGGTTGTCTGCGGAAATTGAAAGAAATCTGATTTCACAACGAACAAAAGAGGCTTTGGCACGTGTCAAGGCCGAAGGTAAACATATCGGACGACCGATGGGTAGCAGAAATGAATCTAAATTGGCAGGTCGGGAAAGATATATATCACAAAAACTGGAAGATGGACGCAGTAAATATGAAATCGCACGACGGTTGCGGGTGCATCGAGATACATTACAGCGTTTTATCGAAAAACGGGATATTGGTCCAGGGGTTGTTAATGGCCAGGTTATCCCAACCTTAAAACTGTAATTTGGTTTTGGCAATTGTATAAACTTCGTCACGACCGTATGGATTATCAACAAAGCCAACCGTCAAATGTTTATATGTCGCATTAAACGCAATGGATGGACGGGTTGCCAGGTCTATGGTATGGGTGTTAAATTTGTATTCGCCATTTGTGCGACGGCCAGATGCAGTGCGCAGATTCATTTGGCCGGCAATAATCGTGTCTGGGGTGCCAATGCTGAAACGCCAATCGTTATGTTTTACACCAAATTCAATGGATGCAGTATAGATGTTTGAAAAACCACTGATTATAGATTCTGATGATGGGGTTGGGTTCGTTGTGCCGATTGTGGTGCGATGGAACAGTTCGTATTCGCCAATGTTCAGGTTATTGTTAAAACCGACATAGGTTATAATGTTCTGGGAATCTGTGGATAAAAAGCCATCACTTGAAAACAAGTTTGTTGGACGAAATCCAAATTCAATGTTTTTAAACTGGATGCCGGGGTTGTTATTTGCGGTCAGATGTTCAAAACCAATACTGCGGTTCTTGATAGATATGTTGTCGTTCAGTTGGGTGTTAAATGGACGACCGTAACTGTCAACAAAGGCAAAGGTTATGTTTTCTGATTTTATTTGATGGCCGATTGTGCCGCTGATGTGTGATTTGCGCAAAGATACAGTGACGGTGTCAGAAATTGGAACAAGGCTGGCCCCAACGGGACGGGTTGCACGTTCTAGGTCCAGCAGGCCGTGGCCATAGGTTGCGTCTATTCCAGGGGTGCCAATGTCACGGGCGGTATCAAATAACAAAGATAATATTTCAGATGATTTTAGATAGGGGTGCGCTTCGTGTAATACAGCAACGGCGGCCGAAACAATTGGGGCTGCAAAACTGGTGCCGTCCAGTGGTGTGTCGGATTTGGGCGAGTCAATAGACATCCCAGGGGCGGTAATGCAATAATTCTGGGTTATGCCGCAGGCGTTGCTGAAATATGCCAGGGATTCGGTCGCAGTGTCGTATGCGACAACGTTAACAAAGTGGCCTTGTAATTCTGGGACGTGCAGGGGCAGGGCGGAAAGTGCGCTGGATTGAGAATTGTATTCGTTGCCCGCCGCCCAGACGAAAACAGCATCATTCTGGTTTGCTGCATTTTTTAAAGAATTTATAAAGTTCTTGTCTGTGTTGTTAACCATCTGGTTATAGTTGCGAATGTCGGTCGCAGATGCGTTGGTGGCCGCCCAACTGAAATTGTAAATGTTTGCGCCGTCGGCGGTTGCACTGTTAATTACATTGCCGATTTCATAAAATGATTTGAATTCTGTTTGGCCATAGGATACTTGGTATGATTTGATTGTTGCGTCTGGGGCAATTTGTGCGCCCGCCAAATAGGCAACATTACTGCCGTGGTATGAGTTCTTGCCGGAATCCAAAACCGCAATTGTTGAATTTTTGCCTGTGTAGCCACGGGCCAGCGAATATGCAAGACGAATTTCGTTGTATTGGTCGTGGTTGCGGCTGTATTCACGGTTTGATGTAATAGATGATAAACTTACTTCGTCGATGTCGGCGCCAACCAATGTATATGACGGCAAGGTCGGTTGAACATAGTTGACAGATGTTCGACTGTTGTCTGGGGCGCCATCGTCACCAGATGATGACAGGCCCAGTAATGCAATCGTGCCACCAATCAGTGCCGCAGAACCGCCAATTATACCAGCCGTCGCACCAAATGACAGACCGGAATCGGTGGATGTGTAATCCTTACACCGGTCAGGGTTATAGCGACGATAGATTTCGTTGTCGCAATTGTTGGCAATGGCAGGGACACATAAAACCGTGCCACATAAAACAGCCGTCAAAAATGTTCTGTTTCCTGTCATTTCAACCTCTTTTATCCCGGTGGCCGTGCCACCACACTATAAATATAGGACAAAGGAATGGTTTGTCAATAGAATTTAAGGCTTTTTTCCTGTCTGATTTTGCAGATTTTTTTATATTTTTACTTGATTTTTTGTAGCAGGTCGGGTAATATCGGGCTACGCACTTTGTGCGAAGAACACAGCCGTTCTGTAATATTTGTGTCCAAATCATTGTATTTGGGTTTCGCAGACGGTGAGGATAACAACACAAAAAAAGGTAAAAAATATGGCATTGCCAACATTTACAATGAAACAGTTGATGGAAGCCGGCGTTCACTTTGGACACCATACACGTCGCTGGAATCCGTTGATGACACCATATGTTTATGGCGTAAAAGATAAAATCCACATCATTAACTTGAATAAAACTGCACCGTTGTTGCATCGCTCGTTGGTTGCACTGGAAGCAATCGCAGCCGCTGGCGGCAAGGTCTTGTTCGTGGCAACAAAGCATCAGGCAAAAGATATTGTCAAAGATGCAGCCGAACGTTGTGGACAATACTATGTTAATAACCGCTGGTTGGGTGGTATGTTAACAAACTGGACAACAGTTTCACAGTCTATCCGTCGCTTGAAAAAGATGGAAGTCGATATCGCAAATGCAGAAAAATTGGGCCTGACTAAGAAAGAAGTCGGCGTTATGACCAAGGAAGTCGAAAAACTGCGTGATATCTTTGGCGGTATTATGGATATGCACGGCGTTCCACAGGCAATGGTCGTTATCGACGTGCCACGTGAAATGAACGCAGTTCGTGAAGCAAAAAATCTGGATATCCCAACAATCGCAATCTGTGATACAAATGCAAATCCAGAAATGGTTGACTATCCAGTGCCAGGTAATGACGACGCAGCCCGTGCAACACAGTTGTATTGCGACCTGTTCGTTGATGCAATTCTGTCCGGGATTGAAAAACGCTTGGGCGGGGCGGCTGGTAAAAAAGTCGAATCCGATATGCGTGCAGATGCAGCAGATGACTTGGAAGATGAAATCAAGGAAAAAGAAGCCAAGATTAAATCAAAAACATCTGAAGCACGTGCAGAACGTCGTGGCAAAATGGCCGAAAAAGCAGATAAATAATTTGTCTGGTTATTAAAACGTGGGGCGTTTCGCCCCACATATATGAATTTTTACTTTATTACGGGAGATAACACAATGGCAGAAATTACAGCAAAACTAATCCAGGAATTGCGTGCAAAAACATCCGCAGGTATGATGGATTGTAAAAAAGCCTTGATGGAAAATGATGGCGATATTCAAGCCGCTGCAGATTGGTTGCGTCAAAAGGGTATCGTAAAGGCGGCTTCAAAAGCAGGTCGTGTCGCAGCATCTGGTTTGGTGACTGTCGTGAAATGTGATGATTTGGGCTGTGTCGTTGAATTAAACGCAGAAACAGATTTCGTTGCAAAAAATGAAAAATTCCAAAAGTTGGTCGCAGATGTTGCAGCCAAAGCAATGGAATTAAAAGGCGACTTTGATGCAACAATGGCGGCCGTCAAAGATGATATCGCAGCAACAATTTCAACAATTGGCGAAAATATGAACCTGCGTCGTATCGCAAAAGTTCAGGGTGATAAAATCTTTACATATATTCACAATGCCTTGGTGCCAGGTATGGGGCAGATTGGTGTGGCCGTCGCAATTAACGGTGATGACGCAAAAATTGACGAAATTGGCACAAAAATTGCAATGCATATCGCTGCGAATAAGCCTGAATTTATGACAGTTGCAGATGTTGACCCAGTGGCGGTTGAACGTGAAAAGAAAGTGTTCATCGAATCGGGCGCAACAGCAGGCAAACCAGAAAATATCGTCGAAAAGATGGTCGAAGGTCGTATAAAAAAATACTATGGCGAATCAGTTCTGGAAGAACAGCCATTTGTTATGGACCCATCAAAGACGGTCAAAGACGTTGTTGCAGAGGCTGGTGGTAAATTGGCAGGTTTTGCATACTATGTCTTGGGCGAAGGTATCGAAAAACGTGAAGACAATTTGGCGGACGAAGTTGCCAAAATGTTGGGTTAATAATTTCGTTTTTCAAAATAATAAAAATCCCGCCGGTTGGCGGGATTTTTTGTTGTTTGTTTTTTGTTGTTTTGTTTGCCGCCCATCGTCGTGTTAGAACACGACACTGGGTGCCAGGGGCGGTGAGAATTGTAGTAAGGCATATATTATTACCACTACCCCGTCTTGCAAACATAGTTCGCAAGCCACCCCTTCGGCCAGCGAAGGGGAATAACCTTACATCAACTTCACATTTAATAAAAAATTAAAAATAAAAAAACGCCTGTGTTTGGCGGTGGGTGTGGGGTTGGACGGATTTTAATATGCCTAATCCAAACGGTGGTTTGTTTTCAGCATATTTTGCAGAAAAAGACAATTGACTTTTTGGCGGAAATACAACAAAATTAACAAGAAAAAGATGTTGAATCCAAAGGACCGTTTTCCTAGGGCGGTTTTGGATGACGAAAAGAGGGAATTTTTTATGAAACGTGCATTTATCAGACTGTTTGGATGTGTATTATCCGCCATTGGATTAAGTATGTCGTATGATACGACGTTCTCTGTATTGTTGGGGGACGAATCGGCCCCAGGTGCGTTGTGGGCATCGGGAACAGGATCGGGGTCGGGGTGTCTTTATAAGGATGGGTGTTATCCATATGTCCCAAGTGGTTTTCTTGTTTCTGGGGTTTCGGGAAGTTGTTCTTATGATAGAATGAATGTTGGTTATAATGTTTTGTTGGTGCCGTGGTATGTCGGTTGGTTGAATCCTTCTTATTCAACTGAGGGAAGCCGGCTGGATTTACGTGCGGAATGGCCAGTCGCAGGAAGTGTAGATGTTGAGATGAATTTGCAATTTTCCGGAACGTCCGATATTTATGTAATGTCGGGAATGTTTGGGGCAACTAATATTGGGGCAAGAAGATATGATTCGAATACGCAACAATATTATTGGCCTACGCCCGATTTATGCACGGGTAATTATGGTGTATCGTTGGGGATGGCCACTGGTGTTGGCGAGGGGCCTGGCAATTTATCGTTCAGAAACATGTGTGTTTTGAATTTGAATGAGGGTTTTTCAGATTTGAACTATTACGATTATGTTTATACTGCGGTATATCTGCCGAGTGCTGTGCCGTTTAACTCTTTTGGATGTTGTTTGTATAAGGATGGTGATGCATCGGATACTAGTTGTCCGTGTTATTATGCGCAAGCAAGTAAATCGTATGACTATAAGGCGTATAATTCAGATACATCTGCTTATGAGGCGAAGGAAACAGTTCCTTTTTATGAACCGTTTATTTTGTATTATTATAACGGGTGCAAGAATGGATATTACCAAAATGCGCTGTTTACTGGTACCGATGCAAATTTTGCTATATCTTTGATGGCATATACAACACCGACTCTTTGTGGTGATGTGGCTAATGGTAATCCGTGTCCGACAGATCTGGATGATTCAATTATGGGGATGGTGCATACAGAAGTCACAGATGTATTGTATAAGAATTTTTGGGATAATTGTGATGCATGTCCGACTATGCAATCGATTGAGAATGCTTCATCGTTTATTCCAACAATTACCGATTTAGGAACGGTGACCGCACTATCAAGTGATGCAGGCGAGACAGGGGCTGCAGCCTGTAATGTAAGTGTAAAGGGGGCTAAAAATTCCAAGGGAACATTAAATATTGTTGATTCGTGTTCGTATTAAAAAAAAACCGCCAGATGGCGGTTTTTTTATTCTGCCGACGTAATACCCCGGGGCTTGCCCCGAGGGTGATTTATTTTTGTGTTTAGGTGTGTTTATTTGCTAAACCTGGGGGGGGGAGGCTGGTGGCGGCCCCTGGGATGGCTTCTCTTCGTTAAAACTTTGTGGTTTGGTGTTTGGGTAATAATAGGTGGGTGGAGGATTATAATAAACCACCCCGGCACGGTGTGCCACCCCCCGCCAGAGGGGAACCATAGGAATACATTATTTAGCCACCCCTCGTCATCGTTCCGATGATACTGACCGCCCAAGGGCGGTGAGAATTGGGTGGAATGTATTAAGATGTCTGCGACGCATTAGATTCCCGCCTTGGCGGGAATGACGAAGGTTTGAGATTTGTTTTTTTGTGTGGTGGATTGTAATAAACTACCCCGCCCGTTGGGCACCCCTCCAATGGAGGGGAACGTTGGCATACATTATAACCACTACCCCGTCTTGCGAACACAGTTCGCAATCCACCCCTTCGGCCAGCGAAGGGGAGTAGTAGGTGTTTATTATAAAAAATTAAGAACTTTTGTCATTCCGGGGCTTGACCCCGGAACCTAGGTGTGTGGATGCTAATATAGGTGTGTAATGATGAACGCTCTGACCGCCCTGGCAGTGCGTGGCATCCCTGTGCAGAGGTGAAACATAAGAATACATTATTTACCACTACCCCGTCTTGCGAACATAGTTCGCAAGCCACCCCTTCGGCCGGCGAAGGGGAGTAGTAGGTGTTTATTATAAAAAATTAAGAACTTTTGTTATTCCGGGGCTTGACCCCGGAACCTAGGTGTGTGGATGCTAATTTGG
>JAFURS010000046.1 GCA_017471805.1 Alphaproteobacteria bacterium | reverse complement strand
TTTTATAACATAAAATACAAGGGTGCATTATAAATGAAATGCTTGTTGAAACGTTTTAATTAGAAAGAGTGCGACCATCGGAATATCGGACGGGCGCACTTTTCTGCGTCCGTTTTTCAATATAAATTAAAACCATAGGGAATAAAAATGTCAGAAAACACAGCAAATACAGCAATTTCAACAAATGAATTAACGGCACGCCTGCAAAAGGCTGAAAATATTCGTGCCCGTGACGGTGTCGTCTGGAAGGACAAGTTTGACCGCACACATACGATTGAATCTGCCCGTGAATTGGCGGATGGCACTGCTGTTAAGTTGGCTGGTCGTGTGACTGCGTTGCGTTGGCTGGGTAAACTGATGTTTGGTCGCATATATGATATTGATGGCGAGATTCAGTTTTCAATGTCACGTGAAGAATTGGGCGAAGAAAACTATAAGTTTATGAAGGCGAACGTTGACCTGGGGGATTTTATTGGCATAACTGGCGAATTGTATCATACGACTGCGGGTGAATTGACGGTCAAGGTATCGGCCTATGAAATTTTATCCAAGGCCCTGCGCCCATTGCCCGAAAAGTTCCACGGATTAACAGATATGGAAACCCGCTATCGCCAGCGTTATCTGGACATAATCGCCAATCCTGAAACACGCCGTGTAATGAAGATGCGTTTTAAGATGTTGCGTTTAATCCGTGAATATCTGAACGATAATGGCTTTACCGAGGTTGAAACCCCAATAATGCAGGTTGTGGCCAGTGGTGCGGCGGCCCGTCCATTTATCACACACCATAATGCCCTGGATGCGGATTTCTATTTGCGTATTGCCCCAGAATTGTTCTTAAAGCAGACAATTGCGGCGGGGTTTGACCGTGTCTATGAACTGGGCAAGAATTTCCGCAACGAAGGTATGGATGCAATGCATCTTCAAGAATTTACAATGCTGGAATGGTATGCGGCATATTGGGATTATCATCGCAATGTTGATTTTTCGTGGAAACTGATTCAAAAAATCTTGATGGATTTGCACGGCACATTACAGATTGAATACCAAGGCACAATGTTAGATTTCAGCAAATACGAAGAAATCGACTATACTGCACGTATGAACGAATTGTTGGGTGTCGATATTTTGGAATTCAAGGACACAGATGCCTTGAAATCGCAATTGGTTTCTGCGGGAATGTTCCCATCGGACGAATTAGAACCGTTAAAGTCGGTGCCTGCAATCGTTGACTATGTGTTCAAGCGCAAAATCCGTGACCAGATTGTCCAACCTGCGGTTGTCTATAATTATCCTGCGTATTTGATTCCATTGGCCCGTCGCAATGACGAAGATTCACGTCGCATAGATATTTTCCAACTGATTATCTGTGGTGCAGAACTGATTAAGGCGTATTCAGAATTAGTTGATCCAATTGTTCAACGTGCCGCATTTGAAGAGCAGGCCGCCAACAAGGCTGCCGGTGATGACGAAGCCTTTGACCTGGACGAAGACTTCTTGCGTGCAATGGAACACGGTATGCCACCGATTTCGGGGCTGGGGTTGGGTATTGACAGATTCTTTGCGATTGTTGCAAATCAACCAACCTTACGTGATGTAATTCTGTATCCTATAATGAAGTGACAAACCAAGGGGGGATAACTAATGTCGCAAATTGGCGCACACATACTTGCACAGGACCTGGCGGCGGATAACGACAGACGGAATCTGGCGGCAATCGATCGGGCATTGGCAGACGGCCGTATAAACGACGAAGCGGCCAGTCATCTGAAACTATTATATTCAGACAGTATGCACTGGTTCCGGGAAGTCTTTTATGTTCTGGGCAAATGTTTTGGTGCGCCAAAAACGGCAGTTATGCAATATGACTACGAAACAGACCAGGCCCTTGAACAGCCGATATCTATATCGGATATAAACCCCCTGTCGCCATACATTGTGCATCATCGCCTGGACAATGACCCGATGCGCAATCAGTTCTTTGCCAGTTCTGCGGGGCATAAAATAGATTTGGCGGTGTCTTCGATTGTGACGGTTATTGTTGGTGCGCAAAAGAATATAAATCGTGCCTTGATCAAGATAACTGGTAAATATTATGCGTCGTATGTTAACGAAGTGGCTGATACTGTTTATCGTGTAATCGCCTCGCACGAGCGTGAAGCGTCTGCCCGTGCGGTTGCAGACAAGATACGTGAACGTCTGTCCCAGCGTTATATTTCCACTCCATCCGAAGCGGTCTTGTCGATTATTGGTTCTGGACACGAAAAGATTGCGGTTGACCTGGTCCGTGCCTTGGACCGTGTTGAACGTCCACGTATGCGCCTGCAAGATGTCTGGCGTGTAAAATGCCTGTTTGACCTGATTCCCCAGGCCCGAACATTTATCGAGCGTATTCAGGCAATGATGCCCGAGCGCATTATATCTGTGCGTGACAGTTTTTATAATATGAAAAACCCACGTAATTATCGTGATGCCAAAATCATAATAAACATTGGTCCGAATCCTGAAACGATAATTCCAATGGAAATCATATGCCAGGTCCGTTCTTTCTTTGAATTTGAAAGTCGCACCCACGACGTTTACGAGGTCACACGCAAAAAGAAATGCGCCCGTTCTGATAATATGGAGGCCAAACTGGCGAACTTTTACGAAAAGGGTGTCAAAGAATACAATCGTATGATTTGTGACTGTCTGGAAGATTTGTTTGACCGTGTTGGTTGGAATCTTCTGTATTCCCAGGGTGATTCTGCCGCAATGTTCGAAGGATTTCCACGTGAATGTAAATTATATTATCCGCAAAAGATTTTGGATAACATAAACGAAAAACTGGACGATGCAATTGAAAACGAATTGTTCAAGATAAACGATGCACCGGTCAAACTTTCACGTGTTCAACAGGCCCAGATATTTCACTTTATGGCACGCTTTGTTTTGGTTGCGGCAATGCCGTATATGCAACGTGACTGGGCGGTTCCTGCCACGACCCAGGCGGGCAAGTTGTTTAACTTTGTTATGACCGAAGTCCAGCGTTATTACAAGAAATGAATTTATCCCGTCATACGACGGGATTTTTATTCCCCTTGCTTTCGACGTAAAAAAATGTCAAAATAACATCAGGTTCTAAACGTGCTTTGCAGAACCATAACAGCATAAGGAAAGGATAGGATTATGCGTCAAGGAAAAGTAAAATGGTATAACGGAAAAAAGTGTTTCGGCTTTATTAGTCCTGACACACCAAACGCAGACGGCAACACAGATGATGTATTTGTTCATTCCAGTTCATTAAAGGCCGCTGGCATCAGATTTTTAAACGAAAACGACATTGTCGAATTCGAAGAAGAAGTTCGCAATGGCAAATTATCTGCAACAACTATTGCTGTTGTTCAACGTGACGAAGAATCCGCCCGTCGTTTTCAGGAACGTCGTGCCGAACGTCGTCGTGCCATCGAAGAACGTAAGCAGCGTGAAGACAAATCGACACGTCGTGGATTTGCGTTCTGGAAAAAATAATTTTTTGTTTTAATACCATACCCCCGTCTGGGGGTGTTTTTTTGTAAAATCTTGCAAATTGTATAAACAAGATATACAATATTAAAAAAAGGAGTTTTTACTATGTGGACCACTGTCGCAGTTGTTGCCGTTATTCTTTTATATATTATTGCTGTTTACAATGGATTGGTTGCCCGCCGCAACCAGGCCAAAGAAGCCTGGGCAACAATCGACACCCAGTTAAAACGTCGCTATGATTTGATTCCTAATTTGGTTGAAACGGTGCGTGGTGCGGCAAAACACGAATCCGAAACCTTGTCTGCTGTGACAACTGCTCGTAATGCTGCGATGGCGGCAAATGGGCCGACATCTGGCGATGCGCAAAACAAATTAACCCAGACCTTAAAAAGCCTGTTTGCTGTTGCGGAATCATATCCGGATTTAAAGGCAAACGAAAACTTTCTGGAATTGCAACGTGAATTAACTGATACAGAAACCAAGATTCAGGCCGCACGTCAGTTTTATAATACGGTTGTAATGGCGTTAAACACCCAGATTGAACAGTTTCCGTCGAACATTGTCGCACGTATGTTTGGTGTTTTGCCTGAAAAAATGTTTGAAATTGACGAAGCTGAAAAGGTTGCCCCCAAGGTAAAGTTCTAATATGCCTCAGTGTTTCACACTTCATACGCATACACTTGGTTGTGATGGCAAGAATACAATTGCCGAAATGGTCGCTCGTGCCACAGAAATTGGTATGACTGCCATTGGCATTTCAAATCATTTTATTGTTCATCCTCGTATCCAAGAATCTAATTTTTACTCTTATTCTGTTCGTGGTGGATATAATCATATATATTGTTCTTCTTTTTTAGAAATTTTGACCCGCTTTGTGCCTATCTTTGATGAACTGGAACAAGTTGCCGCCAAATCATCTATTCGTGTCCTTCGTGGATTCGAAGTTGACTGGTTTCCCGACCCCAATTGGCAACGGGGATTTGCACAGGCAATGCGTATTTTGCGCCCTGATTATTTGATTGGTGCGTCGCACTTTGTCGAAGTTAACGGTATTCCGAACAATGTCCACGACATTGCACACGCCGATAGGTCCACCCAACAGGAAATGTTGACCCAATATTGGAACAAGATTTGTGCTGCATCACAATCAGGATTGTTCACATTTATGGCGCACCTTGATTTACCACGCAAGGTCGGGCTTGGCACGGACGAAACCTGGATGGAAACCGAACGCCAGGTCATTGCTCAGATTGCATCACACGGCACCCCGATTGAAATCAACACCGGACTGTATCCCGAACCGTATCCATCACGGCGTATTCTGGAACATATTGCCGCACATAATATCCCTGTTTTAATCAGTGATGATGCGCATAACGTTGACCAGATTGGCCGTCATTTTGATGATGCCGAACGCCTTATAGGCGAGGTCGGCATAAAAAACCGAATTTCATTACAGAAACTACTTGATTTTTCAAATAAAAGCCTATAAAATACCGCCTGCTGGGTAATCAGAACTGATTAAGCAACGGTGCTTTTTTGGTCCCGTCTGCGATAAGGATTCTGTTCTTGGTTATGAACACCCGGCACCGTAAAACCAAAAAACAAAGGAAAATAAACTATGGCAAGAGCAGGCGCAAAGCGCAGCACACGCAAACTGAAAATCGGACGTAGCCTGGGCGTCAATCTGTGGGGTCAGGCGAAATCTCCATTTAACAAACGTAAATATAAACCTGGTCAGCACGGTCCAACATCACGTGGCGGTAATTCTTCGGATTATGCAAAACAGATGCGTGCAAAACAGACATTAAAGGGTTATTATGGTAATATTGGCGAAAAGAAATTCCGCAAATATTACATCGAAGCAAATAATATGAAGGGCGACACCCCAGAAAACTTGATTGGTTTGTTGGAACGTCGTTTGGATGCGGTTGTATATCGTGCAAAATTGGCACCAACTGTATTCTCTTCACGTCAGTTAATCAGCCACGGTCATATCAACGTTAATGGCAAACGTGTTAAGATTGCATCATATCAGGTAAAACCTGGCGATGTTATCACAGTCAGCGAAAAAGCAAAACAGATGCCATTGGTTGTTTTGGCGTTGGAATCTGGCGAACGCAATTTTGCAGATTATGTATCTGTGGACAGTGCGAACTTCACAGCGACATTTGTTCGTGTTCCTGCATTTGCAGATGTTCCATATCCTGTTCAGATGTCACCAGAATTGGTCGTCGAATTCTATTCACGTTAATAGACAGGGTATCAGAAATAAAAGCCCCTATTTTTCTGGGGCTTTTTTTTTATTTGATTTTATCATTGTATTTGTTCTGCAAAAAAAACGTTGTTATTTCAATATTTGCTATTGTCATTTTTTTCAAATTGCACTATACTGCTAATTGAATATTCAGGGAAAGGTTTTATGCGGGCGGAAAAAAGTCCGTAAAACCAAGTGACTAAGGCACTTGTTATAACAAAACGATGGGGGGACATCTATGCGCCAAGATAGACGGATTTTTACCAGCCAGAAAATAACAAAAAAAATCCAACGTCTTTTTTTCTCTTCTGTATTTATACTAATTTTTGGAATGTCGTCTGTATTGGGTGCGGGCTACACCTGTCCCACGACCAAGAACTATACATCGTGTAGTGCGAATTATTATCGTGTAAAAAACACATCAAATTCCTACTATACCTGCACGGCGTGTCCCAGTAATTCAACATCGTCTGCGAACAATACTGCAACAGGCTGTACGTGTAAGACTGGTTATAGTGTTGGCGGAACGGTTGGCGGTGCCACTACGGGCGTGACGTCGGCGTGTTCGCCAATTTTGACATATGTCACCCTGGACCAGACGGGCGCAACGACAACTGGAACTTTGATTTTGTATGCAAAATATGGTGCGACATCTTTGTATTCTAATACCGCCCGCACAACAACGATTTCGAAAATTACCGTTCCACAAAAGAAATACACAGTCACCTATAATGCAAATGGTGGTTCGGTATCGACGACATCTGCAACATCTAATTGTCCATTTGCAGGCTATGGCACATATGTGAATGCAGACGGAACGATTACAACCGCGGGTATCAATGCCGCCAATTCACATTACACGCAAGAGGCCTACAACTGGGGCATTTCGTGGGGAACCTGTGGCGCCCTTACATTACCAACCCCAACCCGCACCGGTTATACATTCAAGGGTTGGTCCACATCCAGCACTGCAACCAGTGGTTCAACCGGTTCATACACCCCAACATCCAATGTGACATTGTATGCAACGTGGAGTCCAAATACATATAAAGTGACATTGGACAAACAAAGTGGAACGGGCGGAACGTCTGAATATTACTATCAGTATAAGACACTGGGAAGTTGTTATTACTATACGACATCTGCTTTGACTACTTGTATTGCTGGGACTCAGGGCGTCACAATCACTGTCCCAACCAGAACTGGTTACACATTTGGCGGTTATTATACAGGAACAAACGGCACGGGGACCCAGTATGTTAATGCAAGCGGTGGCACAGTAAATAATTTATATTCAGCATCTGCGGCAAATATAACTTTGTATGCGAAATGGACTGCAAATTGTAATCCGATTACATTGAATAACACGGCCAATGGTGGTTCAGGTGGGACGACGACGTTGTATAAACTAACAGGTTCTACGGCGTGGTATTCTAATTCTTCGTGTTCGACGGCGGTGACATCGATAACGAAGCCATCCAAGACGAATGCGACATATGGTGGTCATTATAATACATCTGCGGCATCTGGTGGAACACAGATTGTTACGGCGGCGGGTGCGTTAAGCACGACCTGGACAGTGACTGGTGCGACGACCTTATACGCACAATACGATTGTAATACAGGGTATGTGAAGTCTGGAACCCGCATTTCTGGGGCTTGTGCAGCAAACACCTATACGGTCACGTATAATGCGAATGGTGGTTCAGGAACAACCGCATCCAGCAGTCATACATATGGTGTATCTAAGGCATTGACGACAAATGGCTTTACTAATGGGACCAAGAAGTTCCTTGGGTGGTCAACATCCAATAGCGCAACCAGTGCGACCTATACAAATGGTCAAAGTGTAAGCAATTTGACCACAGCAAACGGTGGCACAGTGCCGTTGTATGCGGTATGGGGTACCTGCACGGCGTGTAGTGCTGGGACTGGTGCGACCTGTTCGTTAAGTGCGCCATTGGGTGTGTGCACCTATGCAACAGCGTGTAAGACCGGTTATAATACCATCGTTAACAATGGTAAATACAACCCCAGTTGTTCGGCTAACAAATATACAGTTTCATTTAACATAAATGGTGGCAGTGGCAGCACCCCATCATCTGTGACGGCGACATATGATAGTGCAATGCCGACATATCCTGCCCTGGAAACAACACCATATAAAACAGGTTATACGTTTATGGGTTGGTATGATAATGCAACCTATACGTCGGGAACCAAGTATTATAATGCCGATGGGACATCTGCCCGCACGTGGAACAAGACTTCCAATGCGACCTTGTATGCTGGATGGCAGGCTAATACAATAACAGTTGTGTATAATGGTAATGGTCAGACCAGTGGTTCGGTTGCAAATCAGACCTGTTATTATGACCAGGATTGTATTGTTCAGGGTCAGGGTAATTTGTTAAAGACAAACTATGTTTTGCCTTATTGGACATATAATTCCACGGTTTATAAAGCTGGCGCAAATATAAAAAATATCATAACTGGTGGCACCGTGACTCTTACCGCCGCTTGGAAATTGGAATATACAAAAATCATTCTTGGCGACAATGGTGGCAGTGGTGGCAGTGGGACAATTTATTTGAAATATGATGCGTCAAACGACACTTTATCGCTGACAAATTCTAGCAAAACGGCAATAACTTCGGTTGCAATACCGACACGCACAGGATACACATTTGCCGGATATGAAATAAACGAATGTGAATTTGAAACGGTATGCAGCTTTGGTAGTGCCACGGAAAATGGTGTGCTAGTTTACTGGAGAAATCTTATTGGCGCCGATGGTAAATTGGTTTATCCAAACGAAACAATTGGATACAATGGCGACGAGGGATATTGGACCGCCCGTGCCAAATGGACAGTGAACAGTTATACGTGTGCGCCTGGGAAATACCTAAATGGCACAACGTGTGCGACGTGTGATGCGAATTATTATTGTCTTGGTGGCACCTGGTCATATAACGGTGGCATCCAAGGGCGCAGTGCCTGCACATCTTGGCGTGCAAACACGACCACGAATGGTGCGACTGGTTCAACCAGCACGTCGGCTTGTGTATGCGCCGCAGGTTATGGTTTGAATGGATCAAGTTGCACATATTGTTCTGCCGGGACGTATAAGACCAGTGCTGAGAACACGTCTTGTTTGACCTGCACATCAAACTCATATTGCACAGGTGGCACACATATTGCAACGTGTTCATCCTTTAATGCATCATACCAATATTCTGATTCTGGAACCGGTTCATCAAATTATTGCTATGCGTCCAAAACGAATACGGGGTCACAGATTGAGTGTTCAAAGCCTGCAAACAGTTATACATATACGTGTAATTCTTGCAATCCTGAGCCGTGTTCGTATCGTGATTATTATAATGCAACAGATACAACGTGCACCCCAACAAATTGCACCCAAACTGCGACGGTAAACACTTGTGCTGCGTCATACTACAAGAATGACAATGCGTGTTTATTGTGCAGTGGTTTGGCAAATGGCTTGTATCCGAACAGTGATAATGGCAACAGTTCTGGGACCAGTGCGTGTCGCACGAACAGCCTTAGTGGTAAAGTAATCGCCACTGCAAATGCATCGACAACAACCGATTGTGATACCAAATATTTCAAGACGGCACACACCGTGAACTATGGTTCCACATCCAGTTGTATGATTTGTCCACCAACGGCATCAGGGTCTGACAATGGTCGTGATTCGTCAACAGACTGCTATGTATCGTGCAGTGCCAAGACAATCAGCAACGGAACAACGACTGTTGTAAATGCCAAAGAATATTTCACGGGCAGCGAATATCCTGCCTGCACATACAATGTGAACTGTGATGCAAAATATGGTGCGTCTGGCAACAAGACGTCAAATCCTGCCTGCACGATTTGCGCTAATAATCAGTACAGTGCTGGCGGAACAGCAACGTGTTCAACTTGTTCAAATGCCCCTGCAAACACAAATTATACAGGACCAGCATCATCCAGTTCCTGTCCTTGGGCGTGTAATGCGGGATATTATGGTTCTTCTGCCAACGGCGACACATCGTGTGCAGCGTGCGGTTCTGGATACTTCTGCACCGGTGGTATACATCGTGCGCATTGTTCAACGACACTAAAAAGTGGTGCCGCAACCCCAGATAGTTATACCAGCTTGTCCAGCGGCAGTTGGTCAGACTACACCCACGGTACCAGTGCATCAGATTGTATCTGTAATTGGTATTTCAGTGACGAATCAACTACCCGCTATCTGATGCAAAGTGCGTGTCAAAATGGTCCAACAGGTCATAAATACAGAACCTATTCACAATGCCGTTCTGGGTATTATGCAACAGGCTCTTTGGGTTGGGGAAATTGGTATACCAGTTGCACCGCCTGTGACAATGCCCCCAATAATGCCACATATACCAGTTATTCAACCCCATCGGAAATGTATGCCGAAGAAAGCAACTGCCCGTGGGAATGTAATGACGGTTATAACCTGACTGCGGATAACCAATGTGGCCAGTTCTGCACTTCGGGCATAACGCACATTAAGTTGGGTAATGGTTTGACGATACCGTTATACAGCAGTGCCCGCACCAGTCCGGCAATAAATGTCAAGGTTAACAATGCGGTATGTTATGGCAGTTTGGCAACCGGTCAATCATCTGGCGCATTAAATGTCAAGGTTGGTTCAACAACATACCACGCCGTCCAATAAAAATCCCCCCGTTTGGGGGATTTTTACACTATCACAAAAATACAGCCCACCCAGGGCTGTTATGTTTTTTTTACTGTCCTGCTATATTCTAAAATACGATTGTTAATCTTTTGCACGGGGGTGTGCATTTGCGTATATGTTTGATATTTCCGCCATATTAACTTTGGTGTATAACTGTGTTGTTGACAGTGACGAATGTCCCAATAATTCTTGCAAACTGCGCAAATCCGCCCCCCCTGACAACAGGGCCGTTGCAAACGTGTGTCGCAATGCGTGTGGCGTCACATAGTCTGGTAATTGCAAATAGTGGCGCAGATTTTCAACAACTTTTTCCGCCATTCTGGCCGACATTGGCAACCCACGCACACTGCAAAACAATGGATTCGACGGATTGTTGGAATAGGGACGCCCAGACACATATTTGTCCAACGCATTCCACACAGCGGGCAAAACTGGAACCAATCTTTCTTTGTTCCCTTTGCCAACAATTCTTAAAACATCTGGATGACCTGCGACGTCGCTGTTTTTTAGCCCCAGTGCCTCGGATATTCGCAGACCGCATCCAAACAGCAATACAACCAATGCCCAATCCCGTTGTGCCACCCAGGGATTATTTGCATCTATATTTTTTATTGCGTCCTGCATATTTTCTACATCTATGGGGTCAATGGCCTTGGACAGTTTTCGTGGCACCTTGGGCGATGTAATCAGTCCAATTGCATCGTTTTTTATCGTATATTGTCGTGCTATGTATTTAAAGAATCCACGCAACGAAGACAATGCCCGTGCCGTAGATTTGTGAGACAAACCCCGTCTTTGCCTGTCTGCCAGAAATGCCCTGAAACAGATTGTATCCACCCGCCCCAAATCATTTAATAGTGCAGGCGTTTCATTATAGTTTTGATAGAATTTAAAAAAATCTTGTAAATCGGTCTGATATGCCGTTGCCGTATGATTTGAATAATTCCTTACGGTTAATAAATATTCGATAAATTCAGCAACGACATTATCCATAAATTACCTTTATTTTATTTCAAATACTGCATTCACAGAAACAGATACATCGGTATCTTTGGCGACGATTGTTCCGCCCATTGCAGTATCCATTGCCGATGCAGTGACCATCTTGGTGCGCATCAAATTAGCCGGCACCCCAGAATCCATTGTGTTGGTGCCATACGATACAGACAACAGTTTCCCGGCCCGCATTCCGTCACCTGCGGCAATTGCGTTTGCACGAACCCGTGCGTTTTCCACCGCAACCCCCAGGCACTTTTCCATAATAGGTTGCAATACGGCGGGACTGCTATACATTCGCAGGTTTTCAGAAAACACATTTTTCATCCCTGAAAATACACCCAACACATCTTCGATTGTTTCGATACTGTTTGCTGAAACTTCGATTGCGATTGTTGTTTCAATCCCCAGCGATACAGATTTTTGTTCATCACGATTCCATTCTGTTTTTTCATACGAATTAAATTGTGTGGTCTGCATTTCGACCGGCATTTTTTTCAAGTATTCTGTTATTCCTGCGGTTTGTTTTGTTGCGCTTTGCACAGACTCAACCGCCGTTGGTGCCAATGTTGTCACACGCAACGTGATAGCGGTTTTATCTTTTGGTGCCGTGGTCAAGCATTCCCCATTAACTGAAATTGTTTTTGGTGTGCTGCGCCGTTCCATTGCGCCAAAGGCCAACGCCATAACTGCTGCTGTTCCAATAACTGTGCCGACCCAAATCAGTGTTTTTTTCATATTCTCTCTCCTCTATTATTTATTTGCCCAACATTGCTTTTTTTACACGTTGTATTGTTTTGCTTGCAACGATTTTTGCCCTTTCTGCGCCATTGGCTAATACCTGTTCGATTTCATCGGTATTTGCCATCAGGCGTTCGTATTCTGCACGTGGTTTTTCCAATACAGAGTTTATTTTTTCAAACAGCATTGTTTTTGCCGTGCCATATCCCATACCACCCCGGCGGAACATTTCTGCAAATTCGGCAATCTCTGCTTCGTCCGCAAAATGTTTATACAATTGAAATATCGTAGATTCATCAGGATTCTTTGCCTCTTCTGGTAATTTAGAATCAGTGATAATTCGCATAATTTTCTTTTTTAGTTCATTTTCCGGTGCGAACAATGCAATTGTGTTATCGTATGACTTGCTCATTTTGCGACCGTCCAACCCCGGCACCAGTCCTGTGTCTTGCCCGATTACAGGTTCTGGCAATTTGAATGTTTTTCCATACAGGTTGTTAAAATAACCTGCAATATCACGTGCAAATTCCACGTGCTGTTTTTGATCTGCGCCCACCGGCACAATATCAGAATTATACAGTAAAATATCCGCACTCATCAGAATAGGGTAAGTATAAAGCCCCATATTAACACCTGCATCGACATCTATGCCATTGGCGATATTTCTATCCATTGCCGCCTTATACGAGTGCGCACGATTCATCAGCCCCTTTGGCGTGACGTTCATCAACAGTGTATTTAACTGATAAATTTCATCTATATCAGACTGGCGAAACAAGACCGCATTATTCAAATCCAGTCCCAACGCAATCAACAGCGCCGCAATTTCATAGGTGTGTTGTTTAATCTGTTTTGCATCTGAAATCGTGTTCAGTGCGTGTAAATCCGCAATAAACATAAATGTTTTATTTGATTTTGATTGTTCAATCAGTGGTTTTAACGCCCCTACATAGTTCCCCAGATGTGGCATACCTGTTGGTTTAATTCCCGTTAAAACAATTTTGTCTGCATCTGACATAATAAAACCCTTTTCCTTTGGATTAAATGTTAGTATTTTTTCTTGGTAAAATAAAGCCCAAAATTATTAGATTGCCCTGGGCCGGCACGAATAAAAGCATCAGGCGGCAATGCGCCAACTTTTACAAACAATCAAAATTTCTAAATTATCTAACATACTTGTTATTATATTACAGCATATAAAAAATTCAATATAAAAATCCCCCAAACGGGGGATTGAATTTATTCCGCCAGTGTTCCGACAGACATAGTTATGCGTCGAATACCACTGCTAATAGATTTTTCTTTGTTGATTTTGGCTTTCAATATTTCGCCCGTATGATAGATATGTGTTCCCCCACACAGTTCACACGAAACATCGCCTGCGGTAATAACCTTGACGGTGTCGCCGTATTTTTCGCCAAACAGTGCCATTGCACCTTTTTTAACGGCATCATCCAAAGACATTTCTTCGTGTTCAACCGCCATATCCATTTCAATCCATTTGTTCACCAAATCTTCGACCGCTTGTTTTTCTTCGGCTGTCATTGCACGACCAAATCGGAAGTCAAATCGAACAGAATCAGGCGAAACCTTGGACCCACGTTGTTCCACATCTTCGTTCAGAACACTGCGCAACGCCGCCTGCAACAGGTGTGTTGCCGTATGCGCACGGGCGGTCTGTTGACGTATTGCCGCATTTATGATTGGTTTTACAACATCGCCAACCTTTAATGTTTCAACAATAGTTCCTTTGTGTATAACAACATTATCAACACGTGCGGCTTCGGTCACGTTCATAACTGTGGCGTTCTTATGTCTCAGTTCGCCACTGTCCCCGACCTGGCCACCTTGGGTGCCATAGAATACGGTCTTGTCCAATGCGACTTCGACTTCGTCCCCTGGATTTGCCACACTTACAAATTCCCCATTGCGCAGAATAGACAACACAGTCGATTCCATTTCAACAGGTGCATATTTTGCACTGTCATCTGTTGGTGCCAGTTCTGTTTGTGATTCCCAGAAAATACGAGTCCCCTTAGTGTTTGCACGACTGCGTTCTTTCTGTTCTGCCATTGACTTTTCAAATCCTGCGACATCAACATCTATATTTTTATCACGCAGAATCATCTGGGTTAAATCCAGTGGGAAACCATACGTGTCAAACAACTTAAATGCGACATCACCCGGCAAAACATTGCTGTTTAGTTTTGGGATTTCATTTTCCAGCAACTTCATCCCATTTTGCAACATATCAGCAAAAGAATTTTCTTCGTTCTGCAAGATTTCAACAACACGTGCCTGTTCCCGTGCCAGTTCTGGATATGCTTCGCCCATTTCTGTAATCAGGGCAGGGTAAAGTTTTGATAACAACGCCCCCTTATGCCCCAGTATTTGTCCGTGACGCATTGCACGACGCAGGATGCGACGAATAACATACCCACGGTCCGTATTAGACGGGATAACACCATCTGCAATTGCAAAACCAACACTTCGCAGATGGTCTGTAATTACCTTGAAACTGGCAACATTTTCGGCTGTTTCTGCCACGCCTGTCACATCAGACACCGCCCGTTTCAGGTTAACAAACAAATCTGTGTCATAGTTGTCTGTCTTGCCCTGCAAGATTGACGCAAAGCGTTCCAAGCCCGCCCCTGTATCGACATTTTGTTTTGGCAATGGGCTTAAATTTCCATTGGCATCACGGTCAAACTGCATAAACACATCGTTCCATATTTCGACCCATCGACCACCATCTTCGTTTTCACTGCCTGGCATACCGCCCGGCAAATCTGCCCCCATATCATAGTGCATTTCTGTACAGGGACCACACGGTCCGGTATCGCCCGCCGACCACCAGTTATCTTTATCCCCCAACAAGATTGCGTCCTTGCCTGCGACTTTTTTCCAGATTTTTGCTGCCTCGTCATCACTATAATGTGTTGTGACCACAATACGATTTGGGTCCAATCTAAAAACCTTGGTCAACAATTCCCACGACATTTCAATTGCGCCTTCTTTGAAATAGTCCCCAAACGACCAATTGCCCAACATTTCAAAAAAGGTATGATGACGGCCATCGTATCCGACGTCTTCCAGGTCATTATGCTTTCCGCCGGCACGAATACATTTCTGCACGTCTGCAACACGTGGTGCAAACGCAGGTTCTGTGCCTTGCAAAATTCCCTTCCACGGCACCATACCCGCAACCGTGAACAACAGTGTCGGGTCATCTGGAATCAGTGATGCCGACGGCACAATCTTGTGTCCTTTGGATTCAAAGTATTCTAAAAACGCCTTGCGTATATCATTGTATGTCATATTTTATTCCTTTTTTCGGGGGCATTGTATAAATATTCCCCATCTGTTTCAATCATATATTTTATTTTCTGTGAAATTTTTATTTGTTTTAATTATTGCCCCGCCGGGGCGGCATCGTTAACCCCCAGTGCGGCCAATATCACACGATTATATTTTTCGATTGCACGTTGTGCCTGTTGCCCAGAGTCTTTTTTCTGACCATATTTTTTATCAGAATAATCCAGTTTTGTTGCAACATAGTTCACGTTGTCCATATATATTGGTGTTGCATTAGTGTCCTGTGCATTTGCTATAATGTTCAGTGCCGACCACATCATCATATCAACGGGCGGCCGATGATTCAAAGATTCGTCAATGTCCGATATTTGAATAATGTTTTCTGTCAGTATTCGCCCCAGTTCCATTATGGCATTTAATCGAACCAGCGTTCCTGCCAAACCGATATGCGGTCGCACCACACAAATATTATCGTCGTCAATGTTGTATTTTGTAGGGCTTTTGATTATTCGCAAAACATCGACCAGGCGATTTTTTATCACCAGCATATTTTGAATAACCGCAAAGTGATTGCTTGCGACATCTGGTATCTTTGCGTCCAAGACAAAATCTTCGTCATCTGCAAACAAGAACCATTTTGCCTTTAACTTTTTCTGTGCGACCAATCCCAGAATTGCTAATCTGGCCCGCAGTTGCCCCACGTTATATTTACTGTTGATTATATACAGTCGTCCCCGATACCCCAGTTTTCGTATCTGTCGCTTGGAAATTTTTGTATCAGGATTGTCGTTATGAATAATCAGGATAAATTTTTGCTTTATACGTGCCAACACTGGGATTGACAACCCCAGAAATTCATCATAGAACGTGGTCATTCCCACAACAAGATTGGCATTATTCCTGCACATATAAAAATCTTAGCATAAAAATTTGAAAAATTGCAAATATATACTTTTTTATGGTATAATAAGGGGCGTATCAGGGGGACCATATGAAACCAACAATGTTATTTGCGATTGTGTTATTAACTGCCATTATTTTAATGACGTCATTTGATATTCAGTTATCCCCGACCCAGCCCTTGGTGGTTGCGCCTGAGGCTGCGCCGACGACATTGTATGTATGTCCTGCGGCCAGCAAGACTTGGGATATGTTGGCCCAGGCATTTGGTCAATTTACCCGTCCGTTAATAATTGGTTTTTTCTTTGCGGTGATATTATTGTGCTTTTCCTGGGCGTGGGCGATGTATCAGAATTTATTAAAAGATAAATTTGTCCGTGATGCGTTCAAGACGCCGTGGGCTGCGACCAAGTTGTTATTTTGGGCGGTTGTTATTTTATCTATGTTGGCATTTACCCCAAATTATTTCCGCAGTGTTCGGGTTGACGGCACGAACAGCAATTGGGTTTTATGCGAAAATAACACCCCTGGGGCCCGTGCGGTCCGCTCGGACACTGTCCATCGCTAGGGTATAATTTGTCAACAATGCAAAAATCAGGGTTTTTTCAATTATTGACTTGACATAAAGGGCGGATTTCTTTACGATTCGAACAAGCAGTCAGGAAAAGTCCGTTAAAACTGCGGGACACCTTAAACAAAATTTTATGAAAGGAGAAACATATGAACAAACAGCAATTGATTGAAGCAATCGCAAACGAAGTTGACGTCACCAAGGCAACAGCCGCTGCTTGCTTGGATGCATTTATCAACACAGTCACAAAAGTTTTGAAAAAGAAAGGCGAAGTTCGTTTGGTTGGTTTCGGCACATTCGCAACTGCAAAACGCAAGGCAACAACAGGCCGCAATCCTCAGACTGGTGCTGCAATCAAAATCCCAGCATCTACTCAGCCTAAATTCAAACCAGGCAAGGCTTTGAAGGAAGCGTTGAACTAAGATTTGTTCAAAACTATAAAAAGCGTCCCAATCGGGACGTTTTTTTATTCACTTGATTTTAGTTAAAAATGCACTATCATATACCAGGACATTCAAAATGTAGGACAATGTGTGAAATTTCACACCAACAGAATTTATCCCTATGTCTTTATTAAGAATAATAAAATATCATAGGAAATGGTCGTGTGACCACGGATTCACTGCAAATAAAGAACTGTCTTTATTGGTAATGAATTTTGTGGTCGCACAAACGTAAAACATAAAAAAGGAAAATAAATGGTAAAAGTAAAAGAAAAAAAATCAGCCCCACAAAAGGGCGAAAAGCCTAAAACGCCACGTGCGATTAAGGGGATGAACAAACACGAAACCGATGCCAACGATGACAAGATTTATTTTATGGCATTGGGTGGTCTGGAACACATCGGCCAGAATATGTATATCTATAAATACCGTGGTAAATACTTGGTTGTTGATTGTGGTATGGGATTCCTGGACGAAGAAATCGGGGCAGGGGACGTTCAATATTGCGACACCACTTGGTTGGAAAAGCGCAAGAAAGACGTCGTTGGTTTTGTAATCACCCACGGCCACGAAGATCACATTGGTGCATTGAAATATATTTGGCCAAAATTCAGAAAGCCGATTTACTGCACACGTTTCCCTGCGGAAATTTTGCGTCAGACCTTTACCGGCATTGAAATGGATTTCAATCCAAAAACAGACATTATTGAATTTGATTATAATGGTGCGACATTGGACCTGGCCCCATTTACGGTTGAAACGTTCCACGTCACCCACTCTGTGCCCGAGGCGCAAATGTTAATCATAAAAACAGACGCCGGCAAGATTTTACATACTGGCGACTGGACGTTCAACGATGATATTCCGATTGAGGCGCCAACTGATTTTGCCCGTCTGACTGAAATTGGATCTGATCCAAAATTATTGGCGTGTATGTGCGATTCGACAAATTCTTCACGTCAAACGAAACAGACAACCGAAACCCAGGTCCGTGAAACATTGACCGAAATTATGAAGAACGCCCCAGGCCGTGTTTTGGTGACTGGCTATTCACGCAGTTTGGCCCGTATGAAAATGTTTTCCGAAGCAGCCCGTGCCGCAGGTCGCATTGCAGCGATAAAGGAACGCAGTAATCCAAATCCAGTGCCATATGTTGGTCTGCCAGAATTTCGTGAAATGGGTATTAAATTTGGTTATATAAACAAAGACGATATTTACCTGCACAGTGAAATCAAAGATTTGCCTGCGGAAAAACAAGCAATCTTTTTAACTGGTTCCCAGGGGGAAAAGTTTGCAATGTTAACCCGTCTGTGTCACGGCCAGGTCAAGGAATTAAAATTGCAACCAACCGACACGGTTGTATTCAGTGCAATCATTATTCCTGGGCGTGAACAGGACGTATCGGCCCTGTATAACAAATTGGCACGTATGGGTGTAAAAACGCATACAATCTTTGACACTGATAACCTGCACGCCAGTGGTCACGCCGGCCGTCCAGAATTAGAACGTTTTTATGACTTGGTTCACCCCCAGGTTTCTGTTCCAATGCACGGCGATTACATAAACGAAATGTTGAACGGCAAGATGGCGATGGAACGTGGTGGTGCAAAACATATGATGGTTGTTCACAATGGCGAAATGATTGCATTGTCTGATGGTGCCGAACCATACGTCGCCGAAACGATTCAAACCAGTTATGTCGTTATGGAAGGCGAAACAGAACGCAGTGCCAACGACCAGGTCTACAAGAATCGTAAAAAGATTGCATCAAATGGTGCGGTGTTTGTCACATTGCCTGTGGACAAGCGTGGTTTTCTAAAAGGCACCCCCGAAGTATCCAGTGCGGGTATCTTTGAAACTGATGAAACGGGCTTTATGAAACGCCAGATTCAAATTGAAATAACCCGTGCGATTGACGGCCTGACCAAGACCGAACGCAAGGATAAAAACAATTTGATTCGTGCGGTGCAAATTGCGTCGAACAAGGTTGTTCGTGCCGCCTTGGGCAGTGATAAAAAACCACAATACAGTGTTCACTTTGTTCAGAAATAAAAATTTCCCCCATTTGGGGGAATTTTTACTTTACTTAAAAAAAATTATTGAATACAATCAAGACGTCAAACAAATAAAGGAAGGACAAATGGCAGAAAAAACAACAAAAAAACCAGTTGTTAAGAAAACAACTGCAACTAAACCTGCGGCCGCTAAAAAGCCAGTCGCTAAAAAGGCCCCTGCAAAGAAAGCAGTTGCTAAAAAAACACCTGCGGTTAAATCTGTTGCCGCCGCCCCAGTTGTTGAAAAACACGCTTGTGGTTGTGAACACACTTGTGCGTGTGGTGGCGAATGTGCGTGCGCAAAAAAGAAATGTACATTTGGTCGCTTCCTGAAAAAATTAGTATTGTTCATTATTATTTTTGCATTGGGTTTTGCAACGGCAAAAATGTGTTGCTGCAACAAACGTGGCAAAATGGGTCCACGTCCTGAATTTGATAATGGTTGCCTGGTTATCAAATGTCCAAAATTGGCAGAAATGGCACCAATGATGGACGCTGATCACGACGGTTGCATCACACCTGCTGAATTCAAGGCTGCCCGCAAACATATGAAGCGTGGCAAACCACAGCCGGCCCAGCCTGTTGAAGCGGTGGAACCTGAAATGCCTGCACCTGCACCCCAGGTCGCAGAATAAATTAAAAAAAACCGCCAAATCTGGCGGTTTTTTCTTAGGACAAAATATCCTGGTTTTCAGAAATCAGTCTTTCCAAATCTTCTTGTGACCAAATTTCGATTCCTAATGCTTCTGCCTTGGTTAATTTACTGCCTGCCTCGGCCCCTGCCAGAACGGCATCAGTTTTACTTGAAACACTGCCAGTCACGGTTGCACCCAATTTTTCCAGTATTTCCTTGGCCGCATCACGACTGTAATTTGCCAACGTCCCGGTCAGAACGATTTTTTTACCGCTTAATGGGCCATCTGTGTTGGTTTGTTTTGTGTCTGGATTGCGAACGCTAATTTGTGCCAGCAAATCGTCCAATGCCGATGTGTTTCTTGTATCTGCAAAGAAAGAAACAATTTCTTCGGCCATAACATCCCCGATTCCGTCAATCGTTTTTAATTTCCAGACGGGCGCATTTCGTATTTCGTCCAACGAACCAAACGCATTGGCCAGTATTTTTGCAGTCACAATTCCAACTTCGGGTATTCCAATTGCGAACAACAGTCGATATAAATCAACATTTCTTGCCCCGTTAATTGCGTCGTTCAGATTTCTAACAGATTTTTCCCCAAATCCATCCAGTTTTTTTATTTCGTCCCCGTGATTTTGAATCAGTGTAAAAATATCAACCGGGCTTTTAATCCAACCACGCCCAACAAAGTTTTCCAGTTGTTTTGTCCCCAATCCTTCGATATCAAAACCTTTGCGTGAAACCAGATGTTCCAGTTCGCCAATCAGTTGCGCCGGACACCCCATCGTGTTAACACACCTGCGTGCAACCATCCCTGATTCCTGAACAACATTCCCTCCACAAACAGGGCAGGTGTCGGGGAAAACAAACGCTGTTGCGTTTGGATTGTGTTCTGCGACACCAACGATTTGTGGAATAACATCGCCGGCACGTTGCACAATGACTTTGTCGCCAATTTTTATCCCCAGTCGGCTAATTTCATCGGCGTTATGCAACGTCGCCCGTTGCACTACAACCCCGCCAATATTTATTGGTTCTAATTCCGCAACAGGTGTCAAAACACCCGTTCGGCCGACCTGGATGGTTATATCTTGTAATGTGGTAATTGCCCGTGCAGCAGGGAATTTGTATGCAACTTCCCAGCGTGGGCTGTTTGCCCGACTGCCCATTTTTTCTTGGGTTTGAATATCATTTACCTTGATGACCAGGCCGTCAATATCAAACGGTATATCTGCCCGCATCAGCATAATTTTATTATAGACGGCCTGGATTTCATCCATATTATTTGCACGGTGCGCCCACTGGCGGGTTGTCTTAAATCCCCAGGCTTCTAGTTTTTCAAAATATTCAGACTGCGTTGCAAACGTCCGTTGCGAAATTTCCCCATATGTATATGCAAATGCGCTAAGTTTTCGTGTAGCTGTGACGGCTGGATTTAATTGCCGCAATGAACCAGCGGCGGCATTTCTTGGGTTTGCGAATTGTTTATCAGATTCTGCGTTTAGTTTAACAAAATCCGCCCGTTGCATATAGACTTCGCCACGAATTTCAATAACGTCTGGAAAATCGCCCACCAGTTTTTGTGGTATATCGGCGATTGTTTTTAAGTTTTCTGTAATGTCTTCGCCTTGTGTTCCACTGCCCCGGGTCAGACCACGAACAAGAATCCCGTTTTCATATCGGGCCGCAAACGACAGGCCATCGACTTTTAGTTCAATAAACACATCCTTGGACGTCAGTTTATTAAACCAGTCTGCCACATCCCCTTCGTTAAACACGTCGGATATAGACAGCATTGGCACACTGTGTTGATACGATTTAAATTTTGCCGAAACCGCCGCCCCGACACGGGTTGATGCGCCGTCTTTGGCCAATTCTGGGTATTGTTGTTCAATTTCCAACGCACGATGCTTTGCCGCATCATAGGTTGCGTCATCAACAAGTGGTGCATCATTTTGATGGTATGCAATATCCCACTGTTTCAGTTTTTTAATCAGTTCTGCGTGTTCAGATAAAATAAATAAATCGGGTATTTTTGTCATACCCGAATTATAGTTATTTTTATCTGCTAACACAACGGAAAAAGAATCCGATTACAGTCCAAATTTATAAACCGCACCGAAATAGAATTCTGTTGCATCAACGTCAGTGATTGCGTATTCGACATTGTTCATTTGATGTTCAACTTCGCCATAATATTGGTATTTCAGCCCCAGGTTCAGGTCAATTCTGTCATTTAATGCAAAGTTAACGCCAATCATTGCGCTGAACGTCAGGTCAAAGACCGAATCCGACATATTGCCAATTGGCGAATCAACATCGCCCCATATTGTTGCGAAACCAATACCGATTCCTGCATATGGTGCGATTGTGCCGGCATATTCTTGGAATAAATAGAAATTCAGCATATTTGCCCACACATCGAAATCGAACTTAGTTGTTCGTTTTGTTTGTTCGACACCTGTATAGATTGTTTCAAATTCAATTTTTGCAAAATCGCTTAGCCGATTTCCAATAACTGCCCCGAAACCAAAGTTATCTTTGCGAACGGTTGAATTTCCACCATCGTGAATATCGTATTTGAATGCGATGCGTTCATTTTTGTGTAATCTGATACCGACATAGTTATCCCGCCTTTCGACATCGGACACATCGGCTACGTATTCATAATCGTCCCAGTAATCTTCGGCAAATGCCGGCAATGTCATCAAACAGGCCAAAACAAATACTAATTTTTTCATATTTCCCCATCCTTGTTTTATGTGCTAAGATTATAATTATAAATACTGGTAAAACGCAAGTCGTTTATGTTAAAATACCTATTATGCAAGGAGGAAACAGAATTGCCACGTCGCAAAAACATAGACATTGAACAAGAAAAGCCAAAACCGTCGCTAAAACGGCGTTTGTTTATATGGTTTATCAACCTGGTATTGTTGTCTGGGGTTGCGTTGTGTGGTTATGTTTCTGTTATATATTTGCGAATGCCGTCATTGGATTCTATTTTGCACGAAACACGTCCTGCGGCGGTTGTGTTTCTTGATATGAACGGCAACGAAATTCGCAGTGCCAATCGCATAATGGGAACGCCGGTTTCGACTGAAACATTGCCTCCCTATGTATGGCAGGCAATTGTCGCAATCGAAGACAAGCGTTTTTTTCAGCACGGTCCAATCGACATCCGTGGGATAACCCGTGCGTTGTTTTCGAATTTGGCGTCTGGCCGCATTGCGTCGGGCGGTTCGACAATAACCCAGCAAACGGCCAAGAACATATTTTTATCACGTGAAAAAAAGATTTCCCGCAAGGTCCAAGAACTAATTTTATCTTATTGGCTTGAAAACCGTTTTTCTAAAAATCAGATTTTGGATTTATATATGAATCGTGTTTCATTGGTTGGTGGTATGCGTGGAATTGACGCAGCATCACGTGTGATGTTTGGTGTTCCGGCGACCAAGATGTCAATTGGCCAGGCGGCACAAATCGCCGCAATGTTAAAGGCCCCAACAACATACAGTCCACTGAAAAATCCGGCCAAGAATATAAAACGTGCCCGTGCTGTTTTGACGGAAATGGTCCGCCAGGGCTATATCACATTACCCCAGGCGCAAATTGCGGCCCAGTCACTGACGGCGGCCACCCCCGCATCGGACACGAATTTATATCGTTATTGGACTGATTTTGTTATGGATGAATTGCAATCAACGCTTGGTGCATTTGAATCAGATATGTATGTTCACACAACATTGGACACAAAATTACAAGACCATATTGCCGCAATTTTACCAACAATGGTTGGGGAATATCAGGGGGCGGTTGTTTCGATGACGCCTGACGGCGCAATTCGTTCGATGTCTGGTGGTGCAGATTATCAGGTCAGTCAATTTAATCGTGTCACATCCCCACGACAACCCGGCAGTGCTTTTAAGCCGGTTGTCTATCTGGTTGCGTTGGAAAACGGGATGTTGCCTGATACCTATGTGAACGATTCCCCATTTGCAATCGGCGATTACAACCCCAAGAATTATAATGAACGCTATTATGGGGATATTACATTGGCGACAGCCTTTGCAAAAAGTGTAAATTCTGTCCCTTTGAAATTGACCGAAACCTATGGCATAGATTCTGTTTTGTCGATGGCGGGTCGTCTGGGGGTGGGAACCAAGTTGCGCCGTGAATATTCGACCGTGCTTGGTGCATCGGAAATGAGTTTGCTAGACTTAACCAATATTTATGCTGTGATTTGGAATAATGGAAATTCCGTTCGTCCATATTCGATTACAAAAATTACAGATATGTCTGGCAATGTGATATATGAACGCAATCCATCTGAACCGATTGTTGTTTTACAGCCCGCCACAGTTGAAGCGATGACGGCCCTGTTGGCTGATGTAATTGCGCCGGGTGGCACTGGCGGTCGGGCCCGTGCGCCTGGGGTTTTGGGGGGTAAAACTGGCACCAGTAATGAAAATCGTGACGCCTGGTTTGTTGGGGCAACATCGGATATGATTTATGGAATTTGGGTTGGTAATGATGACTTTGCGCCAATGGATTCCAAGGTCACCGGTGGAACAATCCCCGCCGAGATATTTAACAAGATAGTTCAATAGTCGGACGTGTCCTTTTTACTTTTGTTCAATCTGGTCCAGGACGTGATTCAGTTTTCTGATTGAACTGTTTGCACAACCCCGACCACGCCAACTAAGGATTTCTTCGCCTGAGACCTGATCTGCAATTGAAATATTAAAATTCCACCACCAAAATCCGTTTAACGCACACCAAACTGGCCGGAATATTTCACGTCGTTCTTTTACTCTTACTACATATTTTGCACTTGTTGGGACAAGTGTTGTGTCTATTTCGGCGTCGCCCTCTGTGTCTGTCCACTCTTTTGTTGTGTGTGCCTTGCCAACAATGATTTTATATCCACGTTCTTCCATTATCTGCTTGACGCTACGTCGCATAGAATACCCACCACGGTCTGCGAATATTATTTGTTCTGTATCCAATGTATTTGGTTTCAGATAGACGCTATTACAACCGGCACAGATACAGACGATAGTGAATAAAAGGGCTAAATTTTTCATTGTTATAACTTTGCTAAAATAAAACTGGCGCACCCAACAGGATTCGAACCTGTAATCCCCGCCTTCGGAGGGCGATGCTCTATCCAATTAAGCCATGGGTGCAATTTCTTATTAATTATACATAAAGCTAAGCAAAAATCAAACACCAATTTCATGTTTGTTTGATTGGATGCTAAGAGCATAAATTTCCGTCGTGACACCGCGTTAGCGGGTTACGAACGACGGAAATTTACAGTTTTGTAAAACACTACCCTAGGTCCCCCATAGAATAGTATTTTTAATGTGTAGCGTGTGGATGTTAGTTGCTATTTTACTTTTGCATATTTTCCTGATATAATTAAATGTGAATCCGATGGGAATTGGATTCGAGGCTGTCGTAAGCCTTATTTCGCATGGTGCGATTTTGCATCGTTATTCCGTTAATGGTGCAAATTGTGCCGTTATACCCTGACTATATCGGTCGGGGAGCCGTAGGTTATATAACAGGATTATTCCAAAGACAGCCGGAATCATTTGCGAAATATGATTTACGAACTCTCCCGACCGCCATAATTCCCATGGCGATGTTTTTTTTACTGAGGTGCTTACATGATGGATAAAAAGCAGCTGTTTAATGTCTGGATATTAAAGAAGAATGTAGAAGAAGCTGGTGGGGATTTTAAAAAAATTGAAAGAGGTGTTGAAGATTTGCTGAGCAAATTCTTAACAGACGAATACAAAGACGACGCGGCTTTAAAAGAGCTCAAGACAACAATTGATAATGAAAAAGTTAAATGGACAAATGCAGGTTTATTAAAAATATTTGATGATTTTTCTGACCATTTGCTTCGTGAGGTCTTGCGAACAAATGCTGGTGTATATAACAGAGTTTTTGATGAGATTGATGAAGCTGTAAAATCCGAAACGATTGGATCAAAGAAGTTAAGTGTTCACGAGCTGAAAGCCTTAAAAGAAAAATACTATGCTAAAATATCATGGCTAAATAAAACAGATATAGAATCAATAGAAAAATATATCCTGATTCCGTATATAGAAAATCCTGCGCTAGAAATTATTCATAAAAACCTATCAGAAGCGATACTGGAACACGGAAAGATTCAAATAGAAAGTATTTTAGATACATCGTGGCTAAGTCAGGATAGTCAGCAAAAGATAAAGCAGAACTTTGTTCCAATGTTATTAAGAAAAAAAGCTGAAAACGATTTGTTTATAAAGTTTCTGACTGAATTTGAAAAAATAAAATCCGGCAATTGTGAACTTCAAGATATTGAATTTATAGAAAAATATAAGAACACATTTACGGGTGATAATTTAAGAAAGTACGAAGAAAAAGTTCAAAGCGCAGAAAACATGCTGTTTGTAATTTTTACAAAAGAGTTAACACAAATACTAACAACAGAAAGTCCAACCCTTAACAATATAATAGATATTATACATAAATACCGGTTTGTATTTACAGGGCAAAACCATACCGTATACGAAAATGTATCGCAAAAGACCATAAAAAGTTGGGCTTTAAATAAAATTAGTTCCATCGATTATATAGATGTCCGCACCACAAACGAACTAATGTATTATTTAGAAAACAAAGTGGTTTTGCCGCAAACCAGAGAGAGTGTGTTAAAATCAATATCACGAATAAACGATGTTTTTTTTAATAGAGAAAAAGAAAAACATGGAAATCTGCCTGCGTTAACAACACTAACCGAGCAACAACAAAACGCCGTATATAACGAAGAAAAAAATGCATTGGTTGTTGCTGGGGCGGGATGCGGGAAAAGCACCACAATATTGGGTAAGGTTGCATATTTGCTTGCATCGGGCAAGGCATCAGCAGATGAAATTTTATTACTATCTTTTACGAACGATACAGCCGACGATTTAAACCAAAAGTTAAAAACACACAATATGCCAGAGATTGCCCAAACATTTCATAAGTTGGGAAAGGGAATTTTAGAAAAAATAAATGGTTCACGGGTGGGGGTGTTAGACGATCAAAAAACAAAAGCCCTGATAATGGATTTTCTAAATACAAACGATACAGGGGTGCAGGATGATTTGTATCGCTGGTTCGCCTACTATAAAGACAGTTTCTTGTCGTTTGAAGAGTTTGGAAATCAGGGTGATTATGCTGCGTATTTGGATAGTTTGTCTTTTGAGAGTATCAAAAGCATGTTAATCAAACGCAAACGTGGTATGAATAAGGCAGAGAAATTCAAAAGTGAACCCGAGGTTTTGATCGCAAATTGGCTGTTTGAAAATGGAATCGAGTATATATATGAACACCCATATCAGGATAAGGCAGGTAATACAGTCTGTAACCCCGATTTTTATTTGCCAGAATATGATATTTGGATTGAGCATTGGGGGGTAATGGAAAACAATTCTGTGCCGTGGTTAAAGGACAGA
>JAFURS010000045.1 GCA_017471805.1 Alphaproteobacteria bacterium | reverse complement strand
GTTGGGGGGGTGACACACCGTGCCGGGGTGGTCAAAGATTTCTTTATTATCTTGAATCAAAAAACTTGACTACACCACAAAGTTTTAACGAAGTGTCGTCCCCCCCCAGATTCAACAAATGAAAAAAATATACGCAAACAAAAAATCCCCCATTCGGGGGATTATTCTAAAAAGTATATTTTACACCAACATCAAAACCTAAACTGCCTTGTAAATCTGCATCGTCATCTGCATTCAAAGAAATAAAGTTTAAATCGGCATACCAACTAAAACCATCAAATTTACTCTCGCCAACAAAACCAAATTTCATAACAAATAACATTCCATCATCTTCAAAACTTTCATAATATGAACCACTTTGCAAATCCTCGCTCATCCAGCCCATTCCTAAACCAATCGATGCAACGAAATCCGTTCTATACTTCGAATCCCCAGACACACGAATATAATTGTCATAAGTAAAATAAAAAGTTGAAAAATCCAACGTCACATCCATATAATATGGATTATTATAATCTTCTTTTAATTTTCCCAGGTCCGACATATAAGAGAACGTTGCACTAAAACCACCATTATAAATCTTATTATACTCTCCAAAGCGCATCCCGCCTGTTAAATTAAAAGACAATGCACCACTATTATCCTTATAAAAATGATCGTCTATCAAGTCATCGACTAAATCAGAAAACACAGGTGTTTCATACCCCAAACCACCACCAACGAACCACTTTACTTCTGCCATTGCTGGCACACTTAAAATTGACAACAAACCAGTTGTTAGAAATAATTTTTTCATATCCACATCCTTTTTTATTTATAAAAAACCACTATGGAAGACCATCAGTGGTTGGAGGTTGAATACTATCGTTTGCGAAAATAGTGTCGTTTATTTTGATATATCACGACCCTCCAACCTATTAAAAGATTGGAGGTGTTTATAATGTCTCCTCAGACACCGCAAACAATGGGTATTCACACCCAACACTTATTCTTCTAGTGCATAAACATTATACAAAATATTCAGTTTTTTTCAATCGGTTTATTTTTGCATAAAAAATCCCCCGTTCGGGGGATTTTTATCAGAATCTATATGAACCTGATACCCTGATATTATGCAACTGAATATCATTATTATACTGATAACGATAATCAACACCGACCTGAACACCATTTGCAGACAGCATTTCTATACCGCCACCAATATTCGCCCACAGTGGGTCAATTTCAATATCATAACGGGTAAATTCATCCGCTGGGACAAATTTATACTTTGCATAATCCGGCGCCCCAAACAAATCATATTCAACCCCAATTGACGCATACGGACGAATCTGGAACCAGGCCGACGGATAAATACGTTTCTGGGCGGTCAACGAATACCCGGGTGTCAAGATAAAGTATCCATCCGACTTCAAACGCATATAATCATCACCCTGCGCCTGTTCTTTGACATTAAATCCAAAATTATATCCGGCACGTGCATACAGATTCCCCACAACATACTGATTCAATATATCGTGCATCAGCCCCCATTCTGTTATCAAACTGAATGCCAAGCCATCACCATCGATTGAATCAACAAAATTCTGAGAACGATTCACATCAAACACGTGTAAATCCATAAAGGCATTTCCATACAGACGCATTTTTTCGTTCAAAATTTGCATCAAATACCCACCAACGGCAATATCAGTGTCTGCAACGTCGATACGCACATCCCCTGCGATAAATTCATCAGGTCTGTATCCCAGATTCATATCGTCGTGTGCAAACGAAGACGTATGCGAAACCCGTCCCGTTAATCCCAACACCAACGTATCAGATTCCTGCCAGTCAAATCCACCTGCGACACTGAAACGATGACCATCTGTATGCTTACCATCGTCTATATTCTGATAGAACATACCATAATCCACATCCAACCACGCCTTTTTCAATTGACGATTACGATTCCAGATAAATTCATCATACATACGATCTTCGAACGAACGGAACGTCGTATGTTCATTCAGAACCATCCCCCCCATAATTTGTTCGATTTCACGCACCTGGAACAAGCGGCTAAAACGTGCCAACCCTTCGCCTTCGGACGTTTCAACATAATATTCCATACGGTCATACAATTCCTGGGCCATTTTTTCCATATTCGTATCTTCGAAAATCAACGGAATAACTTCGATTGGTGTGCCATTAAAGAACTTTTTATTATACGCCTGCCCTTCTAACAAGTCATCCAATGCCCCCGCAGACACATATTCGCCCTTGGTATGATCTGGTTCACGTGCAACAATTGGCTGAATTTTCAGATTTTCAATCAACTGTGGACCACCAAATCGTGGATCAAACACAATGTATAAACTGTCCGAAACACCATCTTCGTCCGAATCACGCACCGAAACAAACACTGGCAAATCAGATTCTGTTCCATTATTTGTATCCAATGATTCCAGATAGTTATAACACAACGAACCATCCGCATTACAGAACTTCACATCCAAATTACGCAACTGTTCCAACTGGCTGAAATTTTCAACCCCGCCATCTGCGTGCAAGAACCAAATTGCAGTCCCCTGGTCAACAACATCAAACAAAGAAATCCCAATCTGACCGTCTGCTAATGTTGCCCCTGGCACGGCGGTAATTGTATTTGAATCATACGCAACACCGGATGTAAATGTTCCACCAACACTAATCATTGCCTGACCATCGGCGGCATTTGTAATATCACCCAACGTATTATCATTATTCAAACTAATTGTGGCCCAATAATTTATATCTGTTGTATCCAACGAAACACCAGTGGCATATGGCAACACCGCCGCATACAGGCGACTGCCACTATCAAAGACATAATTTCCACCAATTGTCATCTTTTCCAGACCAATAAAGTCAACACCACCTGAAACATTTCCAACGACATCGACGTTCTGCCAAACGGTTTTATCATCTGCGTTTTTGGTCGCAATAAACTGCAAATCATTTGCAATAATATCACCACCGACATCTATATCACTGGAATTAACAACCAACGTGCCATTTTGGTTAATTCCCCCAACAATCAAATTAGGCGTCGAAATCTGATAAGTATCCGCCAAAACATTTATATCACGATTTAACAATGCGCCGTTATAATTCTGATATAACATTGCGCCCGGATTAAAGGCATAATCCGTAACCAAACCCGCACCATCCAGAATTATATTACCACCGTTCATTGCCAGTGTTGTGAAATCCAACACCCCTGCCCCTGAATCGATGTTTATAACACCCGATGTAATTGAAATCTTGTCCAATGTTATCCCATTCTGCGCATTCAAGGTCAACCTCGCATTATTAACCACATCGCCACCGCTAATAACATTGCCTGCATTAAATGTTACCACTGCGTGATTATCAACATTAAACGCACCTGTCAAAGTGATATTTGTGTCAACATCATATGTCGTATTGCCCGCAGACGCAATAAAATCACCACCAATTGTCAAATTTGTTGTGCTTAAACTATTGGCACGCAAATTCAACATACCATCTGTTCCACCCTGTGTCATATTACCTGAAACATTAACATTTCCTGCAATTTCAACAGATGAAGCCGTCAAATTTGCCTGGGTCCCTGGCGCACCACTAACAACCAGACTCTGTCCCTGAATCGAATCGGCATTCAAATCCATCACACCACCAGTCTGTGAAATCGCCTTGGCCACCAAGTCTGTTGCAGACGTCACATCCAACGAACCACTGGTTGAAATATTACCAACATTTATTGCGCCCGAATTAGAATTCAAAACAACACTGCCACTGTTTTGAATATCTTGCATATCTATTAACGACGCCAAAACATTTACAGTGCCTGTGTTTTGCAGATTTCCAGTAATGGTCAATCCATTAACAGATTCGGCAATAACATTTCCATTATTTGCCAAAACACCAGAAATTTCAACCACATCAGCCGAATTTAACGTTAACGTATCACCACTTCCCACAGACACGGCCCCCAGTAAAATATCCGCCCCATCTGCCGTTGTTTTTAATGTTAATGCCGACGTATCACGCACCACCAAACCGCTTGCCGGGGCGGTTGGGTCATTAACCGCATCAAAATATACATTGCCTGCAATATCTATATTTCCCGCATCCGCAGTAATATTTGCACCGTGCATAATAAACTTGCCATTTCCAGACATCGTGCCAACAATCAAATCATTAGCATACGATTCGAAAACACCACCATTATTGGCCGTCAAATCCCCATCAACCTTGACATAAGCCGTCGCTTCCTTGCCCAGGGTTAACATTCCCTGATTTGCAACAGTCGCATCACCCGAAACGTCAATCAAGACCGAATCGATTTGAACATTACGCACAACCGCATCATCTGTTGCGGTAATATTACCACCAATAACAACCGCATCTGCACTTAAAACAAACGCCGGACTTCCACTGGCGGCAATATTGACATCCCCAGACGTGGTGGCACTATTCGCACTGGCGGTCACATCGCCTGCAATCTGCACACTGCCCCCAACGGTCAAGTTCTTTAAACTATCCCCCAGGTTTAACATACCACCGGCAACTGTCAAAACATTATCGATGGCCACACTTCCTGCCAACGCATCTAAATTCGTCGTTCCACCTGCTGCGACCAACGAACCAATTGCAACGGCGCCGCCACCATTATCAGACCCACGAATCGTAGTCAGCCCGCCATTATTTGTGACTGTGCCACCAATACTAACATCCTTGGCCCAAATTGTCGTATTTCCATTTGCATTGGTCACATTACCTGAAATCGAAACCAAGCCTGTATTTGCCGTCAACGAAGACACCGTCAAATCCGCATCCAACCCCGAATTTGATACAGACGTCAATTTAACCGCATTTCCATTTAACGTCATATCCGCAACATTAGACACCGCCCCCTGAACAGTCAACGTCCCTGCGGCAATAATATCTGTTGTTGTGCCTGCATTTCCAATAACCTGACCAGAAATGTTAATATTACCAACCGCCGAAGATGCCGCGGGTGCAACAATATCATACCCAGAATCTAAATCCGCCGCCTTGATTACCAGTGTATCGCCACTGTTTCTAACCGTTTCTGCACTTACATTTTGTGCCAAAATCGACATATCCGCAGATGCATTTGCAACACCATCTGAATTTATACCATTCAAGATAGTTCCAACACTAACATCACCATCACGCACCGCCAGATTAAAACTATTCAAACTGTTCGAGAACGCATTAAACCAGGTCTGACTTGTCGCATTACTACCAAAAACCAATGTTCCTGTATCCAAACTGAACACATTTGCATTTGTCATCCCCCCCAGGTTAATTCCATATTCCATATATGTTTCACCCGAAACTGTTGCAAACAAATTTCCACTGTTCACAAACGAATATGACGACTGTGTTCCGCCATTAACCGACCACGACCCCAAATTCAGTGTCAACGTTGCACCCGTGGCTTCATTGGTCATTGTGCCACTAACAACCATATCTGCCCCACGCACAGACATATTTTCTGATGACTTATTTTCAACATTCCCCGTCACGGTAATATCACCACCGGCCACCAACGCCATTTCGCCTGACAGATTCTGAATCGTTCCATCAGATACAATTGTCGTCCCCGCGGTAATATTTACATCACCATCACCACTTGCAACCAGCCCCCCCATTTCTATCCCTGCGGTGGCACTTATATTCATATCGCCAGAATTTGCATTTATCAGCCCTACATCCAGCGAATTTGCCCCAACTGTAAAATTACCATACGCAATGATTGACCCATTAACCGTCAATTTATCAAGGTTTTCCATATTCAACGTGGCATTTTGCTGTTCACTACCAATTTTAATTCCTTCGTTAACATTTCCGCCACCAACCGTTAAGTTAAACGCCACTGGATTTGTATCAGACGTCTTGAATCCCAACGTCTTGCCGTCCAAGACCTTTAATATTGCCCCGATTGAAATATCCCCCGTTGACACCACTGTAAATGGGTTCTGAACGGTATTCAGCACATACAAATCCCCACTGATACTGCCCTGATCAGTTGCCATACCAACATACATATTATTTGCGATTGAAAAACCATTTGCCGACGAAATACCATTGACCAAGGCACTGTTTATCGTGATTGAGTCACCCGCCGCAATGGCATCAGCCCACGACGTCTGCTCCGTAGATATTGAATTTTGCCCAGATTCTGGGTTAACTACAACGGCCCCTGCACTCATTGGCAACAGACAGCAAGCAAAAGAAAGTAATTTTTTTATCATTTTTCTGTTTTCTTCCAATCCTAAATGTGTTTATATTATGGCACATTTCGTCCGATTATAGCAAGACGAAATTACATTTATTTTAAGACCAAGGAGAAATGTATGTTTGAAATCAAGAAAATTCACGCTCGTCAAATTATGGACAGCCGTGGCAACCCAACAATCGAATGTGACATAACATTATCTGATGGCGCATTTGGTCGTGCTGCTGTTCCATCAGGTGCATCAACTGGTTCATTCGAGGCACTTGAACTGCGTGACGGCGGCAACTCGTATATGGGCAAAGGCGTCTTAACTGCTGTTCGTAATGTAAATGAAATAATTGCTCCTGCCCTGATTGGCCTGGACGCCAGTCAGCAAACCGCCCTGGATGAAAAGATGTTGGCCCTGGACGGCACCCCAAACAAAGACAAATTAGGTGCAAACGCAATCTTGGCTGTATCTATGGCCTTGGCGCACGCTGTTGCGAACGCAAAACACATACCATTATATAAATATATTGCAGATGTTTATGGCAACGCCACACCTGACGTTTTGCCACGCCCGATGATGAACATCATCAACGGTGGCGCACACGCAGACAACGGTCTGGACGCCCAAGAATTTATGATTATTCCAAACGGCGCAAAATCCGAAGTCGAAGCAATCCGTATGGGTTCTGAAATATTCCACCATTTGAAATCTATCTTAAAGCGTGGTGGCAATTCAACAAACGTTGGCGACGAAGGTGGTTTTGCCCCTAACTTTAATTCCTGCGCCGAAGCATTGGACACAATTGTTGCGGCAATACGTTCCGCAGGATACGAACCAGGCTCCCAGGTTTCAATCGGTTTAGACGTTGCATCATCTGAATTTTATTCAGACGGTATCTATAACTTCGAAGGCAAAAAATTATCATCTGATGAAATGATTGCATTTTATGAAAAACTGATTTCAGATTATCCAATTATTTCAATCGAAGATGCCTTGGCCGAAGAAGATTGGGACGGCTGGAAGAAACTGACCGACACAATCGGGTCAAAATGTCAATTGGTCGGCGACGATTTATTCGTAACAAATCCATCACGTCTGGAACGTGGTATTGCCAACGGTGTTGCAAACGCAATTTTGATAAAAGTAAATCAAATTGGTTCTTTAACTGAAACATTGCGTGCAATCAAAATGGCCCAAGACGCAAATTATGGTGTAATTATTTCGCACCGCAGTGGCGAAACCGAAGACACCACTATTGCCGACCTGGCGGTTGCGACAAACGCCGGCCAAATTAAAACCGGTTCAATGTCACGCACAGACCGTATGGCAAAGTATAACCAGTTAATCCGTATCGAAGAAGAACTGGACAACACCGCCAAATATGGTTTATAATCCCCAGCGGAAGTGAATCAGGGGGGGGCGCATCAACGCCCCCTATTACATTAAAAATGCTAAACAATATTGAAATTTTAACTATTATTAAATATGCGACCTGTGCGCTAATTTTATTAGGTATATTTTTTGCGCCGGCCTGGATTGCCCGTCAAAACGGCAAGGGCAAGCCTGATATGCACGCTGTCCGCCTGGGCAGTTGGATATTCGGCTGGTCAATTATCGGTTGGCTATGGGCATTATTTTGGGCCACCCGCAAATAGTTGCCCCTATTCTATCCAAATCACAGCCCGATTTTCCCCAGAACTAACACTTGGTTTTCCAACAGAAATTGTTTCAAACCGCACATCATTTCCTGCGGCCACTGTCCCCGTTTCGCTGCCAACCGCCAAGCGTTCTGTTTTCAATGTTCCCATTGTAATATTTTCAGCATTTTTTGCAAAACTTGTGCTGGCAATATCCGCATTTGCCAATCCTGGCCCCAAACAACAAAATACAAAAATCAACTTTTTCACACCTTCCTCCCTTGAATCTGGTAGGTGATGCAACCGAAACAGAGATAAACGACAACTTGGTGGAATTGTCGCCAGAAAGTTGCATCACCATAACAAAAACCACCTAAAAAATCAGGTGGCCAGGAGGTTGAGAACAATCGTTGGAATTGTGCTGTTTATTACTATATTCACAGCCCTCCTGACCCGGGTCCAGGAGTTATTTTCATCTGCAACAAATAAAAAACGCCCACTAACTGGCGCATCTATTCATTTCATCTACAGATGCCAACGCACGGGTTCTCACACCCCATCAGTGGAACACCCACCGACAAAACGATTATACCAGAATTGAATTATTCCCGTCAATAAAAAAAACATCGTCTTACGACGATGTCCAAATTCGTGGCGCATCCAGAAGGATTCGAACCCTCAGTCTTCTGATCCGTAGTCAGATGCTTTATCCAGTTAAGCTATGGATGCAACGGTCTGTTATTTTATACCTTTTTATTCAGATTGCAAGTAAAAATATTTTTTATTTCGTTTTTTGTTTTATACCCTTGTATAATTCATTATAATGCTGGCGACATACTGATTTATAGTTGCTGTCCCCCAAGGCAAATTGGTCACCTGCACGAATTACATTCCCAGACGCATCAAATCGCAGATGATGGGTCGCCATTTTCATACATCCAGACATTTGGCAATTTGATTCCATCCGATGTAATTTAGCCCCGACCTCTATTAAGCGACGTGCCGCAGGAAAAATTTGTTCATTACTGTCTACCATCAACCCATAACACATCACTATTTTGTTTTCTTGGTCGGCAATACGAACCAGGGAATCTATATCAGCCTCTGAAAAGAACTGAACTTCATCAACTAAAAGCACCTTAGTATTTGATGCAGGTTTATACGCACTCAAATCCGGCATTGCAATCGCATCCCAAACCACGCCCAACCTTGATACAATCTGCTGATTAGAAAAGCGTGTATCAAACGCCGGTTTTATTACCTCAACCTTATTACCATTCTTAGTAAAATTATAAGCATTTATTATCAAAGCCGCAGATTTTGAACTGCTCATCACACCATAATGAAAATGAAGATTTGCCATTTTTTATCATCCTATTATAAATACCCAAGATTATTTGATTGTCATCGACTCTAATCGCTCTATACGACTGTCTATTGACGGGTGCGTCGCCATCAAATCGCTAAAAAACGCACGTGGATTCCCTGGATTTGCAATACACGCAGACGCCATTGTTTTTGCACGATCCAATTGCACTAAACGTGAATCCCCACTAATTTTGCGCAACGCTGATGCCAATGCCAACGGATTACGGGTAATGTGCGCCCCTGTTGCATCGGCTGCATATTCACGATTACGTGATACAGCCATACGTATCAAAGGCACAATTGCAACATTAAATATACTTAAAACCAGCCAACACAACCACAACGTTAAATCTATGCCCTGTTTTTCTTTATCACGACTGCCAATACTATTAGTTGCCGCATACCATAACATATTGGCCAAGAACACCGTCACCCCTACCCCTGTTATCATTAGCATATCAAGCCGAATGTCACGATTGGCAATATGTGCCATTTCGTGTGCAATAACCCCATCAAGTTCACTTTTACTTAATTTCTTTATAATACCACTAGTTAGTGCCACTGACGCATCACGTGGCGTGCGCCCAGTTGCAAATGCATTTAATGTATTACTTGGGATGATATAAATTTTTGGGGTTGGCAACCCAGCCGCCAAAGCGACATTTTCGACCTGATTAAAAACACTACGATACTCTGTATCATCTGGTCTAACCTCATATGCCCCTGCAATATTTAACATCATAGAATCACCAAAGGCCCACGAAATCAACATCCATATTCCACACAATACAAATACAGGCCCTGCAATCACAAGTGCTGTCTGTAATGCTACCTGCCAAGTATTGTCAAATAAAAAGACAACAAACAACAGGCCAATAAAAGACAAAGGAAACAAGGCCAACAAAACAAATGTTTTTATATTATTACTGCGAATATGATCATACACCGGCTTTACATACATATAATTGCCCCTTTTATTTTCCCCAAAACGCCCTGGCAATTATGTAATAAAAATACCTAAAAGTTAAGGAATTTATTTCTTTTTATTTTTATGCTTAAAACGAACAAAAAAGCTGCCATTATTTATGGGTGCAAATGATATTATATACGGACTTAATATACTATCATTTGCCCACTGTTGAAATTTGATTTTCAATATACCACTGGCACCTGTGATTATATTTGCGGTTTTTATCCCAGACTGCGCCAAATTCATTATGGCATTCCACGCCTGTTCTTCGGTAAAACAATGCAAATCCAAGACGCAATGCTGTGGAACATCGTTTTGTTTTGGAATACGTGTTGACAGATGCAGTTCAGCCCGCACAGTTCGAGCAACATCAGCCCCAGGCTGATTAATCTCATTTTTTATCATCTGTTCTATATCCCAATCTGTCAACCGTCGCATTTTATTTCACAACCACTACCATTGCGTTGCGCAGAACACTGTCCCCGAACATATATCCAGATTGCATTTCATCAACAATTATGTTGTGGTCCTTGTCCGGACATTCAATGACCTGAATCGCATTGTGAAACATTGGATTTAAAATTTCCCCAATCGCTTCTATTTTGGTAATACCAATTTGTGCAAATGCAGATTCCATCGCCCGGGCCATAGATTTTATACCATCGTCATCAGGGCTGTGTTTCTTGGCGGCCTCAATCGCATCCATCACAGGCAGAATTTTTTCTGCAACACTCATTGCACGATTACGGGCCCGAGATTCGGCATCCAATGCCGCACGACGGCGGGTGTTTTCAAGTTCCGCCGCCAGGCGCAAATATTTGTCGTTTAATTCGGATAATTGAGTTTCAAGTTTTGTAATTTTATCATCCACTTCGGTTGTGTTGGTTTCGGCGGTGGTGTCCGCAGAAACATTGTCAACATCGTCCAGTGAAACGGATTCTATTTCTACTTCTTTTTTTATATCTTTATCATTGCTCATACTAAATTCCCATATCTTGTTATACTATACTATTATTTTACACTGGTTATTATAGGTATGAAATCATCACTTTTCAAGGAAGCACCACCAACCAAGACACCATCTACGTTTGAAATTGACATTATTTCAGCGGCGTTTGAACCCTTGACCGATGCACCGTAAAGGATAGGCGTGCCACCCAGCCCCATATCGGACAAAGTTTTTGCAATCAAATTATGGGCATCAGCAATTTCTGCGGCGGTTGGGGTAAGGCCCGCACCAATTGCCCAACGTGGTTCATAGGCAACTATGATTGGGGTGCTGGTGTCTGATGGGATAGATTCACGAACACCTGACTCAATTACAGCCATTGTTTTACCGGCCTGTTTCTCGTCCATTGTCTCACCAACACAAATAATTGGGATTAAACCGTTGTTAAGCGCATTTGTTGCCTTTTGACGGACAATTGAATTTGTGTCACCGTTATATTGTCGACATTCGCTGTGGCCGATAATTACATATTTTGCGCCTGTTTCTGCAATCATTTGGGCAGAAATCTGACCGGTAAATGCGCCGTGGGTATGACGGCTAAGGTCTTGGGCGCCCAGTGAAATCTTGTCCGATGGGGTGGTTAACATTGTGAATGGGACACACAAAATTACTGTATTTTGTGTTTCAACAGACGACAAATCACTTATCATCGTTTTTAGTTGTTGTTGGGTGCCGTTCATTTTCCAATTGCCAGCAATAATTTTCATTGTTTTTTCCCTTTTTTTATTTGCTTTTTGCTAATTCGTTTTGCTATGGTAGCGCAAAAGGGGACAAAATGCTAGAATATTTAAGAAATGCATCTGAAAAACCAGTCGCTAAGATTTTAATCGCTTTGTTGGCTTTCTCGTTCGTGGGATGGGGGGTCGCAGAATGGATTTTTGGTGGCGGTGTTGCCGATAATGCACTGGTTCGTGTTGGAAATACTGAAATTTCTGTTAATGAATTCAATCTGGAAAAATCACGTGAATTGGCCAAATTGACCAAGGAAGAACAGCGGGATATTTATACAGATTCTGCCGCCCAGGGCGAATTTAATCAAAAAGTGTTGACCAAATTGGCAACACAGCAAATGGCGGAAAATCGTGCTGATGATTTGGGTTTCGTCGTTAGCGATAAACGAATCGCCCGGGAAATTCGTGAATACCCAGAATTTCAGGTTAATGGCGAATTTTCAACGTTGGCATTTGATACGGTATTGAATAATTCAGGTTATTCCGAGGCTGATTTTGCACAGGTTTTAAGAAATGATGTTTTGCGTTCTATGGTTTTGGGCGCAATGTCTGTTCAGGTGCCAGTGCCAGATTTTGTTGTCAAGGCAACTTATAATGCACGCTATGGATTGCGTGATGTTGAATATGCAACTGTGAAATATTCTGATTTCTCTGTTGATAATCCATCTGATGACCATTTGCGTGAATACTATGCGAAAAATCCACAGGTTTTACCAGAACAGCGTTCTGTATCGTATGTGATTGTGCCAACGGAAATGGCACAGCCTGATAAATATGACAAAGGTTATGCAACGGCAGTCAAGGTCGAAGATGATATTATCGCAGGCGAATCTATGCAGGATGCCGCAGAAAAACACGGGGCAAAATATGTTAATCTGGGCACGTTCGACCGTGATAGCAGACCCGTTGATGCGGTGTTGACAGATAAAATTGTCGCAAAACTGTTCGATATGGAAGAAGCCCTGGAAAGCGAAATGATTGAAACAAAAGATGGTTTCTTGTTCTTGCGTGTGGACAAGGTGATTCCAGAACATACGGCAGAATTTGAATCTGTTAAAAAGTCTTTGGTTGCGGACTGGAAAAAAGAAGAACAGAAAAAGCAGGCATATGTTCGTGCAAATGAAGTTCTGGTTGATTTAAATAAGTCGAATGATTTACCAGGGGCGAAAAAAGCGTCTGTGTCACGGACAGATGGTGCGCCATTGGAATTGCTGGTGGCGGCATTCCGCAATGCGGTCGGAACAAATACGATTGTGCCAGGGACAGATGCGTTTTATGTGTTAAGTATAAAGGAGTCTGTTGCACCAGTGGTTGATGACAAGAAAATGGATGTTTTGCGTCGTGAAATGCATAATGTTTCAAAACGTGCAATTATGGACGATTATAATTCCTTCTTGATGCGAGAATATCCAATGCAGGTTAATGAAAAAGTATTTAACCGTTTCATTGGAAATTAAAAATATCCCCGGGTTAACCCGGGGAATTTCATTTCCCCCGCATCCAACATAAAACGCACCAGCGATATACAACAGGAACTATAACAATACCAAACCTATATAACAGAACTATCACACAATGTTCGCACTACCCCAGGAAAGCCGACCGCCGAACACAGGCGTTTTTTTATTTTAATTTTTTATTAAAAATTCCCCTCCGTTGGAGGGGGTGGCTAATAATAAATGCTTTGTAATCCCCTTCGCCGGCCGAAGGGGTGGATTGCGAACCGTGTTCGCAAGACGGGGTAGTGGTAAATAATATATACCTATGGTTCCCCTCCGTTGGAGGGGGGCCCAACGGGCGGGGTGGTCAGAGCGTTCATCATTACACACCTATATTAGCATCCACACACCTGGGTTCCGGGGTCAAGCCCCGGAATGACAAATGTTCTTAATCTTTTTATAATAAACACATACTATTCCCCGTCGCTGGCCGAAGGGGTGGATTGCGAACAATGTTCGCAAGACG
>JAFURS010000044.1 GCA_017471805.1 Alphaproteobacteria bacterium | reverse complement strand
TTAGTGCCACAGAATACTGTGTATGCGTCCCTGTTTGGATTGCAGGATTGTTAATATTTCTTTCTGTCACTTCTGGTTCAAGTTTGGCTTTTCCGGCCGACTTTTGTATTTTGCGAACATTTGAAATTTCGTATGCGACCAACAATGGTAATGTTTATTGTTCCATAACTTTTGTTTACAGATTTGTTATGATGTTATAGTTTTCTTTTATGCGAAATACTTCGATTTTATAAATATCGTTCATAGACGCCAAGATATTTACAATATCATCTACGTTTTTGATTTCGGCTTCTGCCATAAATTTTTTACCGTGCAAACGCAATGTCCAAACTTCACGTGTTCCAATATTTTTTTTATCAAATCTATTTTCCATCTACTTTTCCTTTTACTTTTTACCATACATTCCGCTAGGTATTATCGTGTTTTACGTATTATTCTGGATAACACCATTGGGATTTTACCCGTATTTTCCGGATAAATCTGCTTTAAATTTCTGTCTAAAACAACGTCATTATCAGACAGAGTATGAAGATAATCATCACCAGGAATCAAAAGATTTGTTGGTGCTTGATTACTCTTTATAACATTCTTGCTTTGAATATACCGCTTACCTTTCATAATTACAACTTTTTTACCATTGGCAGTTTCGGTATATTCAATTTTATCTGCAATCCAGTATTGTTGAGTTAGTTGTTTTTGAATTGTTTCAAAAACATTTTTTTTGATTGTCTGCTTTTCTGTGGTTTTTACCAGTTCTATTTTATATGCACCTGAAAAGCGTTCCAAATAATCCGCAACATCACGCACGTTTTTAACAATACCTGCCACGATATGCTCTGCTGTATAAACGTTTATCTTGCAACCACCTTTTGCATCATCTGTAAAATCACGAAACAAAGCATACTTACTTAAATCGATTTGACCAGACATCAAAAACACCTTTAACTTAACTTATATTCCGCACCGATTTCCGCATCCGTCCCCAGTTCGATGATTTTATCGCCATCACTGCCCTGTCCAACTTCGGCCGGACTGCACATCATACCAAATGATTCAACGCCCGCAACTGTGCGTTGTGCCATTGGTTTTTTTGCGCCTGGCAACTTGCAACCGACCGGTGCCAAGACGCCACGTAAACCAACATATACATTTGGTGCGCCACAAACAATTTGAATAATATCCGTCCCTGTATTCACAGACAAAATATGTAAATCATCACGTGTTGGATGATTTTTCATATCTACAATTTCTGCGACAATTGGTTTTGGTGAATTATCCGTAATTTTTGGCGAATACTTTTCAATCATTTTTGCGACCATATCGTCGTCAATGCGATTAAACAAGTTTTCAGGCACAACAAATTCTGCCCCATCACAAATGCGATGTTCGTATTTCATAGGCCACGATTGGTCGTTTTTGTTAACGAAAACGTCTTGCATTTTTGCGGCGGCATTTGGGATAAAGGGCGCAGACACACGTGCATACAGGTCAATTAACTGAAAACATTCGTTCAGGCATTGTCCTGCCCCGTCAAGATTACCATTTTTAACCAACGCCCACGGTTCACACTTTGTCATATATTCGTTTCCAATTGCGTATAAACTGCGCAAAGCGGCGATTGCGGCCCGAAATTCACAGGCATCCAACGCATTGGTTAAATCAGACAATTTTTCATCAACCTGTGATTCTAACTCTGCATTTAATTTGCCTGAATTTGGCACGACATTACCAAAGTTTTTAGCAGTCAACTTGCACACACGTGAAACAAAGTTCCCCAACATACCGTTCAGGTCTTTGTTCACAATATCTGCAAATCTGTTTATTGTGAAATCAGTATCATCTGTTTCTGGTGCGCTTGCGATAATTGCATACCGCCACATATCAGACGGCGCATCGTTAATTGCATCGTTCAAGAAGATACCATTTCCGGTTGACTTTGAAATTTTTGCCCCATTATAGTTCAAGAAATTAAAGGCCTTTAACGTATCAACTGTTTTCCAATTATCGTTCATTGCCAATTCTTGTGCTGGGAAAAAGATTGAATGGAACGAAACGTTGTCTTTGCCCATAAATTGGGTATAGTGAACATCATCACCACCGTGCCACCAATCAGCCCATTTTTCATTTGCGGCCTGTGAAATTGAAACATAACCCCACGGTGCATCAAACCACACATAGAAAACTTTATTTTCATATCCTGCCTTGTTCACAGGGATTCCCCATTTCAGGTCACGTGTAATTGGGCTGTCCCTCAGTCCTTCGGTCAACCATTTATTTGCGATTGCCAAGGCTGTTTTTGGCCACCCCTTGCGTGAATCTATCCAGGTGCGCAACGTGTCTTGCATTTGACTGGTGCGGAAATACAGATGTTTTGTTTCTCTCATTTCGACGGGCGAATCTGGTGTGATTGCGCTGTGTGGACGAATTAACTGTTCTGGTTCCAGTGTTGCGCCACATTTACCACATTCATTTCCGTATGCGCCATCAAATCCACACTTTGGACAGGTTCCAATAACAAATCTGTCTGCCAAAAACATTTCGTCTTTGACCGAATACGGCTGCACAGATGTTTTTTCAACCAACATCCCCTGTTCATCCAGTCGTGTGAACAGATTTTGAATTAACTGTGTGTGTTTTTGTGTATGTGTTCGTCCATAGATATCGAACGACAGGTCAAAGTTCTTAACGGCTTCTTCGTGTGCCACCCGATACTTATCGACATATTCTTCGACGGGCATATTTTCTTTTAGTGCGCCGATTTCACTGGCGGTGCCGTGTTCGTCGGCCCCACACACGAACAGGACATCACGTCCCATTGCACGACAGAAACGTGCATACACGTCACTTGGCAACAAACAGCCGACCAAATGTCCAATATGCAGATTGTAGTTAACATACGGCAACGCAGAAGTGATTAAATATTTTTTCGCCATTATTTTGACCCTTTTTTAACTGCGGAAATTATAAAGCATATTTTGAATAAATCAACAGATATAAAAAAACTTGAAAAAACAAATGCGTATAGTATGTTTATAAACGTATATAGCAATGGATTAAATATGCAACCAAAAAAACAACTTGATAGAAATACACTAATATACCTAGTGAACGAAATAACCAAGAATCACGGGATAAAGAACACACCACCGGTAAAATTAGGTCGTCTGATGTATCTGCTGTGGTTGGAATATGCGTCATTACAGCCTGGTTTAACATTTCCGCCAAATTCCCCGATGGCGAATATGCGCTTTATAAATTTTGAGCGTGGCCCCGCCGAAGAACTAAGTTCAGATAATTTTGAAACGGTTCGCAATGAAATCATATCTGGCCACATTCCGACCTTTGACCAGACTGCGTTCAAGTTAACCGAGAAGCACAACCTGGAACAGGCATTTAACACAGTTCGTGACGTTTATTCAATGCACCGTGCAACAGATTTATGTAATTTTATTATGTATGACCTGCCGACCTGTCAGTTCAAGCCAAAGATTTGTGAATTAACATTTTCGGACCAAGAATTTGTCCGTGAACTTCGCACCTTTATGCGCAAGCGTGACAGATTAAAGTAAAGAAAACGCCGGCAAATGCCGGCATTTTTAATTATTCTGGTGGGTGGTATTGGATTCCCTCGCAGGGTATTTTATACCCGCTGCGGGGCATTCGTCAGCACTCGAATATCGCTCTGCTTATTCTCGTTCACTCATTGTCGAACCAACTTCTGTTGGTTCTTCGTCCAACCACCGCAATCCACAATAAAAAAATCGGGGATTACCCCGATTACTTTATTCTGGTGGGTGGTATTGGACTCGAACCAACGACCTTTACGATGTCAACGTAACGCTCTAACCAACTGAGCTAACCACCCAAAACGACACGATTATAACAGATAAAATTACAATTGCAAACAATATTTGTTTTGGGATATAATACCAATTGTAATGGGGGACCCGTTATGCGAGATTAGAACTCTCGCCCAACAGTCGTCTGCGCAGACGTTAATTGCTCCAACCCGTGGTTGGAGGGCGGTAAATATATCGAATAGCCGCTGAGCATACTGTTGTGCAAAGTTCTAACCTCCAACCACCCCATTATGGTGGTTTTTTTATTATGGGGGCAAAAATGCATCTTATTGACCAGATTGAACACTATCGAAAAGAAAAAAATTTACCTGTTTTTTACATTTGTAATATATTGGCAATAACGGACACGGAATATTTTCATATGCTTTCATATCATATTCGACCCACGACATATCAGTTAATAATGTTTATTGCATCGGAAAACGTTGCCTTAAAAAACATATAAAAACGCCGGCAAATGCCGGCAATTTTATTCATCTTTTTTCAAGAATTTTTCCAACCATTTGTTATCAAAATTCAATTGTTTTACATCTTTGTTTTTTAGCAATCTTTGTTGCAACGGAATTGTTGTTTTAACCCCTTCGATAACAAATTCATCCAACGCACGTGTTGCCCGCATAATACAGGCCGGACGATTTTGTGCGTGAACGATTAACTTTGCAATCATAGAATCATATGTTGGCGGAATTGTATATCCAGTATAAACCGCACTATCCACACGCACCCCCAGTCCCCCTGATGGCGCATACAGTGTAATTTTCCCAGGGTTTGGAATAAATGTTTCTGGATCTTCTGCATTTATACGAAATTCGATTGCGTGTCCATTTGCGATAACGTTCGATTGTGTATACCCCAGTTTTTCACCGGCTGCGACACGAATTTGTTCACGAACTAAATCGACACCATACACCATTTCCGTCACAGGATGTTCAACCTGCAATCTGGTATTCATTTCCAGGAAATAGAATTTACCATCTTCGAACATAAATTCGAATGTTCCTGCATTGGTGTATCCCATTTTTTTTGCCGCCGTCTTGCAGACTTCAATCATATCATCCCGTTGTTTTTGTGATAATACGGCGGCTGGACATTCTTCCATAACTTTTTGGTTTCGTCTTTGCAACGAACAATCCCGTTCACCAAATATAACAACGTTTCCGTGTTTATCCCCCAGGACTTGAAATTCGATGTGTCGTGGATGCGTTAACAACTTTTCCATATAAAGTGTATCATCACCAAACGCAGACTTTGCCTCGTTCTTGGTTAACTGAAACGCTTCACTCATATCATCTTGGGACATAACTGGTCGCATACCCCGTCCACCACCACCTGCGGCGGCCTTTAACATAACAGGATAGCCTATTTTTTCAGCGATTTCGATTGCTTGTTCCAGTGTTTCAACTGCCCCATCAGACCCTGGCACCACTGGCAATCCACACTCAACAGCAGTTTTTTTTGCGTTAACCTTATCCCCCATACGAACAATCATATCTGGGGATGGTCCAATCCAAATCATACCGTGTTGTTCGACCTTGCGTGCAAAGTCGGCCCGCTCAGATAAGAATCCATATCCAGGATGGATTGCATCTGCATTGGTCAACAATGCAGCGGTTAGGATTGCAGACTCGTTCAAATAAGAATCCCGTGCAGGTCCCGGTCCGATACACACAGACTCGTCTGCTAATTGCACGTGCATTGCATCTTTGTCCACGGTTGAATACACAGCGACTGTCCGAATACCCATATCACGACAGGCACGAATAATACGCAGGGCAATTTCCCCACGATTTGCGATTAAAACTTTTTTTATTTGTGACATATTATTCAATTACAATTAAGGGCTGGTCAAATTCAACTGCGGCCCCATCTTTGACCAAAATTTCTTTTACTGTCCCGTCTTTATCAGATTTGATTGGGTTAAATGTTTTCATTGCTTCGACCAATGCGACTGTATCACCGGCCTTGACTGATGTTCCGACGCTAACAAAAGGTTCTGCCCCTGGTTCTGGTGCCAGATAAACGACCCCCACCATTGGCGATTTCATTGCGTATCCGCTTATGACGTTTTTTGTTTCTGAACTTTTATCATCTGATTTATTATCTTGTGCCACTGGTGCAGATGCGACTGCGACGGCCTGTTGTTTAGATAAATGAATATGTTTGCGATATACGCCAAACAAGAATTGGCGTTCCAGGTCTAACTCTGTAATTCCCATATCGTCCATCAGTTTTGACATAGACTCTACGGTTGCACGAAAAGACATCTTAATCCCTTTTTTTAAATTTACTGTCTTGCACAATATAAAATTGTATCACAATCTGTCCCATTGTCAAGGCACGGGGTCATATCCGCACCCACCCCCTGGGCGACATCTGCAAATACGTTTGCATCCCAACCAAACGCCTTTGAATGCGCCATATTTTTCGATTGCCTGGCGTGTATATTCGCTGCACGTTGGGACAAACCTGCACACTGCCCTGCCCCCAATAATCGGTGAAATAATTGTTTGATAAATTCGCACAAAACCAATTGCGCATTTTTGCAAAACAGACAATTTAGTCTTCTTTTATCACTTGTTTACGCAGGAATCCCAGTGCTTTTTTCATTGCGACCCGTCCTGACAATCTGTCGGCGTTCAGTATATCACGACGTGCGACAAAGACATAATCCCACCTGTCCTGCAACAGATTTTCATTAAACGCAATCCAGTCACGCAGCAAACGTTTTGCCCGATTTCTGTCCACGGCGTGTTTAAAAGTCTTTTTAGTCACAATCAGTCCATATCGTGCATCGTCGGGGTATTTTGCCAATTTTGCCCGCACCAGAAAGTATGGACTTTTTGCCACTGGGTCATTATCACCCAATGCAAAGTCTGCGTGATTTTTTATTGTATCTCGTATCATAGTGATGATTATCATATCACAATATAGAATAAATCAAATAAATTTATTGGTGCGCCTTGATTTTTCGGATAACGTGCTTTATAGTTCAACAAAACGAAAATTATGGGGAAAATAATGTATAATTGGTTGATGAAATTTTTTTCTGCGGATATGGCGATTGACCTTGGGACTGCGAACACCCTGATTTATGTCAAGGGTCGTGGTATTGTTTTGAACGAGCCTTCGGTTGTTGCTGTTGCTGAAAATCGTCTGATGGGCCGGAAAGAGATATTGGCCGTCGGGACCGAGGCTAAACAGATGTTTGGTCGTACACCTGGAACGATTTCTGCGGTTCGTCCACTTCGTGATGGTGTTATTGCAGACTTTGAAGTTGCCGAAGAAATGATAAAATACTTTATACGCAAGGTTCATCATAAATCCCCATTGGCGGCCCCACTGATTATTATCTGTGTTCCATCGTGTGCCACCCAGGTTGAACGTCGTGCCATCCAAGAAGCGGCCGATGCCGCCGGCGCCCGCAAGGTTTATATTGTCGAAGAATCAACTGCGGCGGCGATTGGTGCGGGTCTGCCTGTGGAAAAGCCTGTTGGTTCAATGGTATTGGACATTGGTGGTGGCACGACCGAGGTTGCAGTTATGTCACTGGGCGGCATTGTTTATTCGAATGCTGTCCGCACTGCTGGCGACCAGATGGACGTTGATATTATTGACTTTGTTCGCAAGAACAAGAATTTGTTAATTGGTGAAAATACCGCCGAAGAAATCAAAAAGCGTATTGGCACCGCCATTGCCCCCAAGGACAAGGCCAACGAATTAACAATGAAGATAAAGGGTCGTGACCTGTTGTCTGGCACGCCACGTGAAACAGTTATAACTGAAACACAAATTGCAGGTGCCTTGGCGCAAACCGTATCCAAGATTGTTGACACTGTTCGTCAGGCATTGGAATTAACCCCGCCTGAATTGTCTGCCGACATTGCGGATCTTGGTATTGCGATGACAGGTGGTGGTTCATTACTGCGTGGGTTGGATGCGGCAATCCGTGCGGCAACTGGTCTGCCTGCGTTCTTGGTAGATAATCCCCTGGCGTGTGTTGCCTGTGGCAGTGGCAAAATGTTATCCAACCTGGACAAGAACAAACACGTTCTGCAAACAATGTATTAAGATACAACAAAAAACCGGCAAATGCCGGTTTTTTTAATCAAATGGATTTTCAGATTTTTGATATTCAATCGTTATCGGCAGGTGTTCCCACTTTAATGCCGTTGCCAACCCCCGACGCAGATAACGTGTGTATGATTCTGGTATATCAGATGCCCCACCGACATTTATTGTTATCTTCATTGGGTGGCGACCTGTCTGACGTGCGAATTTGATTTTCATTGGTCTTTTCAGACGAGACATTGGTGGTTGTCTGTCAGCGACCAGTTTTTCAACGATTCTGTTAATTAAACTGGTTGGTGCGGTGGTTGTTGAAATATCCCACTGTTCATAGATACGCTTGAACATATTTTGCACACCTATCCCTTTTTCGGCCGACACTGCCAAAATCAAAGGCTTAATAATTTGATGAAACGAATTAGAAAACTGATGTTTTAATTTTAATAATTTTTCATCACGAATTTCTGGTTCGACCAAATCCCACTTGTTCAACGCCACGCACAATATTTTTCCTGCATTATAGACACGTGCCGCAATCCCCAATGCCTGATTTTCAATATTTCGTGTTGCGTCCACCATTAAAATAACAACATCGGCCTTGTCAATTGCGTCTAATGATTTCAGCGCAGACAGTGTTTCAACATCATCCGTCACCCCTGCTTTGCGCCGCAGTCCAGCGGTATCCATCAACACAATATCACGTCCATAGAACTTGGTTGGAATTTTAACTGTATCACGTGTAATTCCGGGCGCATCCATAACAATCTGACGTTTTTCCCCCAGTACACGATTTACAAACGTAGATTTTCCAACGTTTGGCTGACCCAAGATGGCAATTTTGATTCTGTTGTCTTGATTTTTTTCTGGCACCGGCTGATTTGCCTCATCGCCTGCAATTTTATCTAAAAATTCATAAATGCTATCGAATCCCCGCTTATGTTCGGCGGCGACCAAAACCGGTTCACCAAATCCTAATTTATAGAAATCGTGAACATTTGCCAATCTTTTTTCCGATTCGCTTTTATTTACCAGCAACAAAACCGGTGCTTTTGTTTTTCTGCGGACTAATTTTGCCCAGTCTAAATCTTCATTGGTCAGGCCCACCCGTCCATCAACAACGAACAAGACCGCATTTGCAGATGCGATTGCATCGATTGCCTGATTTGTTGAATCAATTGCAATTCCGGCATTTGCCCGTTCCAGGCCGGCGGTATCAACCAGTGTATATGGTCGATTATGAAACATCCCGGTTATAGTATCACGTGTGACCCCTGGTCTGTCGTGAACCAATGCATCCCGTGTCCCGGTCAGTGCATTAAATAATGTTGATTTACCCGTATTTGGGCGTCCTGCTATAACTATTTTTATCATAACTTTTCCGTTGATTTTTTATAATTATAAAGCAAAAATATAAATAATCAAATAGGGGCGTAAAAATGAAGAAAAAAATCAAGAACGCATTTAAGCACATCCGCAACATTATTGTGAATCCGAAACGTTATTTTACCAAGATTGTCGCCGACGGCAACATGGAAGAAGCAATGTTAAAGGCGTTTTTATATGGTCTGCTGGGTGGTTGCCTTGTGCTATTAATTCGTATGTTGGGTGGTGCGACGATAACCCTGGGATCTATTTTTACTGCGATTATAATTGTTCCTGTTTTGGCGGTTGCCTTGTTATTTGTGATGGGCGGTCTGATGATGTTGGTATCTGAAATAACTGGTGGCGAACGTGATTGGGAAATTGCGATAAAGGGTCTGGCGTCTATATTCTTTATTTATCCAGTTATATTGGTTTTGAATGCGCTGGCATTTAATTGCACATCTATTTGGGTTATCAGTATGATGGTTGACATTTATATATTGTTTTTGTTTTACAATATATCACTGTATTGTATGCGTGGCAAACGTGGCAATGTCATCATAGTAATTGGCATCTTGGCATTATTTATTGCGACGGTTTATGCGACCGACTATCGAATTGGTTGGTTTATGTTAAAGAACACCAGTGCGACCCTTGCGTGCCTGTTATAAAATCTGCAAAAAGACCGGTAAATACCGGTCTTTTTATTTTGGAAAACAGACAGATTGCCGAACGTTTAATTGTGTGATATAATTTATCCAACATATTTTCTTGGGGGGACAAGATGAGGGGACGACACACCGCAAAGCCACAAAACATAATATCCTTGAAGCATATAAATAAAAGTTTTCCATTGGAATTAGGTGGTGAGCAACAGGTTTTATTTGACATAAATTTTGACATTCGTGCCGGTGAATTTGTTGCGATAATGGGTCCATCTGGTTCTGGCAAGTCAACGTGTATGAATATTATTGGTGCGCTGGACACACCGACGTCTGGTATATATGAATTATATGGTCGTGATGTGACGGGGCTGACCCCTGATGAACTAGCGATTGTCCGGAACGAGCATATTGGTTTTGTTTTTCAGCAGTTTAATTTATTACCAAAGCGCAGTGTCCTGGACAATGTTATGTTGCCCTTGATGTATCAAGGTCTGCCAATTGACGAACGGATACGTCGGGCCCGTGAGATGTTGCATCGTGTTGGTTTGGAAAAATTTGAAAGTTATCTGCCGACCCAGTTGTCAGGCGGTATGAAACAGCGTGTTGCGATTGCACGTGCATTGGCCGGCAATCCGAAACTAATACTTGCAGACGAACCGACTGGTGCCTTGGACAGCAAGATGGGAAACGAAATTTTACAGTTTTTCAAAAAGTTAAACGATGAACTTGGCATTACAATTGTGATGATAACACACGAATTTGATATTGCCCGATATGCAAATCGTCTGATACACATACGTGACGGCAAAATAAACTATGACGGCCCTATTCCACGTAATGACAATAATTTATAAAAGACAAATGGTGTAAAAAATGACTGTAAGCGACATATTAAAAGAATCTTGGTTGTCAATCAGTGGCAACAAAATTCGTTCATTTTTAACGGTCCTGGGCATCATCATTGGTGTTATGGCGGTTGTTATAATGGTTGCGGTTGGGGAAACGGTTCAACGTCAAATCACGGACCAGTTTTCATCACTTGGCACGAACACAATAATGATACGTGCTGGTGCGGCGCAATCTGCGGGTGTTCGCACTGGTAATCGTCAAACCCTGACGATACAAGACGCTGAATTTATTGCGAAATTACCTGATGTTATGGCGGTCACCCCTGTCCAGAACGGTGCCGCCCAGGCGATATACGGGAACAAGAATTGGGGAACATCTATGGTTGGTGTGTATCCTGATTACACAACGGTCCAGAACATAGAAATGGAATACGGCACATTTTTTGATATGTCTGCGGTTCGCAATGCATCGACCTATGCGGTAATTGGCCCTGAAACAGCCGAAGAACTTGGTTTGCCTGAAAATCCTATTGGCGAAGTAATCCGTATTCAAAATACGCCCTTTGTAATCATTGGCGTCACCCGTGCCAAGGGCGATTCTGCAATGGGCAGCCAAGATGATATGGTAATTATACCAATAACGACACTGAAAAAAAGAATGCAGGGTTCACGTTTTCCAAACTCTGTGAATATGATTGCCCTGAAATTATTTGCAGACTCTGACAACAACATTGCGATTGAACAGATAACTGCCCTGCTTCGCCAGCGTCATCGCCTAAAAGACGATGCGGTTGACGACTTTCAAATTATGGATATGAAACAGGTAATGGAAACAATGACAACGGTCACAGGCTATATGAAATTATTACTGATTGCGATTGCGGCGGTATCATTATTGGTTGGTGCGATTGGCATTATGAATATGATGTTGGTGTCTGTTGCCGAACGCACCCGTGAAATCGGCATACGCAAGGCCATTGGCGCACGTGAACGTATGATAATTATTCAATTCTTATCAGAATCTGTTTTAATTTCATTTATTGGTTCAATGATTGGTTTAATAATCGGTGTTGGCCTGTCCCAGGGTGTCGGTCGATTTATTTTAGGCTATAATGTTCCATTTAGTATATGGCCGGTTGTTTTATCAGTATCTGTTGCGGTTATTGTTGGTTTATCGTCTGGGGTAATGCCTGCGATGAAGGCGGCGAAACTAAACCCGATTGACAGTCTGCGCTATGAATAGAATCGGAATAAAATGTGAATAAAAAAGGCCGGCATTTGCCGGCTTTTTCACTATATTTTTAATTTCTGTTGCATCTGGGTCAAAATCGGCACATCAACCCCCAGATTTTTTGCACGTTCAATCAAACCGCACAGTGCAAAAATACCTTCGACGGTGCCTGTTGGTTGTTCGCCACGTGCGATTGCCATACCACCTGAAAAGTTTCGGCTGGTTGCGCTGGTTGCAGACAAGAACAGGTCCCCTATTCCGCACAGTTCCAGAAACGTCTGAATTTTTGCGCCCATTGCAACACCGATTTTCATAACTTCGCCCCAGGCACGTGTGAAAATCAACGCCCGTTCGTTTTCCCCTGCGGCGGCCACGCTGTTGTATCCGCATATAAGTGCCACTGCATTTTTACCAACGCCGCAAACTTCTGCGCCAATAACGTCATCACTGCCGACCAAATATAATTTGTTTAGTATTTCATACCCCGCATCCAGTGCCTTGGTTGTTCCGGCCAATCTTGAACCTGTTGGCACGCCCTTTGCGACTTCTGCGGCGAATTGTGGTCCTGATAAAACGCCAAAATCGACGCATTCTGGTAATTCTGCCTGTAAAATTTCAGACATAAATTGCCCTGATACGCACTCTGCCCCTTTGGTGCAAATGATAATTGGTTGTCCGTTATATGAATCACGTGCCTTGCGCACAGTTTCACGGAAATGCGCCCCTGGTGTCACAATTAACCAGGCGTCTGTATCGGTTAAGTCTGCCATATCTGCCGTCATACGGATATTTTCAGGCATTTTAACATCATCAAAAGATTTATGTTCACCATCATACGACCACAGGGTCACATCTGCCCCACCCCGTGCCGAAACGATTGCCAATGCAGTGCCCCAGGCACCTGCGCCAATTACACCAACCTTCATTTTAATTTCCTTATTTTTCTTTCAATTAAAGGCACGACCACTAATCCATCATCAGATAAATCTATTGCCCGTTTGTATGCATCGTTTGCCTTGTCGATATCGCCTTTGATAACATACATATCGCCCAGGTGTTCAAACAACGCAGAACAGGATTCTGATACATCACTAACCCGTTCCATCACTTCCAGTGCGGCATCCACCCCCTCACGTGCGGCCACCACACACCCCAGCGTATCCCACGCCAAGATATCTGTTGGATTTTGTCTGACCAATGTCATTGCATAGTCATACGCATTATCCAATTCTCGATTTTGTTCCGCCCAGATTTTGGCCTGCAAAGACAATATTTCGCCATCCATAACCAATATATCTGCGGCATCTTTTATATCATCTTGTGCCTTGTCCAGGTCGCCAAAAGTAAAGTGAATTTGCGCACGGCTTTTCAAAAAGAACGCCCTGCCCACTTCGTCTAAATTATCCTGATTCATTGCCCGGCGAACAATACGCAGCGCATCATTTTTGTTGCCGTGTTGAATGTGATATCCAACCATTGCATTTACCCCTGGCACAAACAATGGGTGTTCTTTTAATGCGTCTTGTAATGGTTGTTTATCTTGTGATTTTTCTGCCATACGCAACAGGCCGAATAATTTGAACGGGCTGTTGGATTGGATTTTGTCAAAATGTTGTTCATAGTCGCCGATATTATGAAAGAAATAATTTCCCAAATAATAATCGACGGCACCGTTATTACTTGCAAAATCAGGTGCTGTAATTTGTGCAAATCGCAGCAACAGCATTGCCAAATCAGAATACATCATAACAGATGTATGCGAAACATTTTGCACCAAACTAAACGCCAGTTGATTTTTATACCCGCTATAAATCGACCAGTCTGGAATATTGTCATAATTCAACATAAACATTCCACCTGGGCGTGCGGTAAAATCAGACTTTAATTGTTTGGCATTTTCTGTCAAACCAATATGGTTGTAATACGACATTATATACAGATAGTCGTTTATATTCATAAAGTCTGGACTAACCGCCAAGAAGTTTTCAGTTGCTTTTTCTGTGTCCCCCAGTTCTGCATAAATCTGTCCACGAACAAACGATTTCCACGATGCATTTGTAGGTAAATTATCTATAAACTTAAAAGTATTTGTTCGCCAATCATTTGCGATTGCCGACCAGATACGCAATGGGGCCGCCAATGCAGATTCGTCTGTTTTGTGGCGGTTGTGTAATTCCTTCCAGTTTTCGTTTTGAATCAGATATGCGTCATAAATCAACTGGGCCGACATACTTTTTTCATTTTTTAACAGATGTGCATCAAACGGCATTCGTCCGCTTAAAAAGTCTGATAAATAAACCGTGTTTTGAACAATTGGGTATTGCACATCCATCAGGTTTTCGACAAAGCCCGTGGCGGCGTCAAAGTCATTAACATAAATTGCGTGTTGTGCCGCTAAAAAGCCCCCGAACTTAGTCGCAGGAAATTCATATTCCGTATTGCTTGAATTGTTTTTTAAGTGTGACCAAATTGCGGCACCTGTGACTGTGACGACGGTCAGTAGACTAATTGTGATAAATAAACTTTCAAATTTTCTCATAACTATGCTAGAATAATACTTATGGATAACAAAGTCAAATTTGAACAGTATGCGACCCTACTGCGCCAGTGGTCTGGTCGTATGAACTTGGTTGCGCCCAGCACCTTGAATGATATTGAAAACCGTCACTTTGCAGATTCTGCACAATTGGCGGATGTTTTGCCGCCCGATGTTGATATTGTTGACCTGGGCAGTGGTGCCGGATTTCCTGGGGTTGTTTTGGCGATTATGGGCTGGCACGTCACGTGTATTGAATCGATTGGTAAAAAAGTTGCGTTTTTATCGGCGGTCAAAGAAGCTTTGTCGCTGGACAACCTGACGATTTATCACGGTCGTGTCGAAGAATATGTCCGGCATTTACCGGCAAAATCGAACAATATTGTATTCACTGCCCGTGCGTTTGCATCATTGACCAAGATTTTGGATTATGTTGCAAAAACAAAATGCCGGCTTTTTTTACTAAAAGGACGTGAAATTGCCGGGGAAATTGAAATGGCAAAAACTAAATATTCTTTTGAATATGAATTAACGCCATCCAAGACAGGTGATGGATTTATAATTTCTGTGCGTTTTGACCGGTAGTTTCATATGAAATACCGGTTAAATTGTTGAAAAAACAATAAAAATGAAAAATATATCAAAAAAGCCGGCAAATGCCGGTGTTTTTATTGTTGTAAAATTGTTGAAAAATATCGGTTATTTCACGTGAAATAAGAATTATAATGTTGTTTTTAGTGTGTTTTTATATATTTTATATAAATCCTTGACCGAATCGGCCGGTTTTTATAATCTAAAAGACAGGAAATGGAAAGGAATAATGGTTAAGATAATTGCATTTGCGAATCAAAAGGGTGGGGTGGGTAAAACCACGACTGCGATAAATATTGGTGCGTCGCTGGCGACGATAAAAAAGCGTGTTTTATTGGTTGATTTGGATCAACAGGGGAATGCTGGCACCGGGTTGGGGTTTGAACGTGCCGCACATCAGCAAAGTGTTTATGGCGTTATTATGGGGACGGCCAAGGCGGCGGATAATATTTTATCGACTGCGGTCCCGGGGCTGCATTTGCTGCCGTCGTCCCAGGCATTGGCGGGTGCGGATGTTGATTTAATGGATATGCCAAACCGTGAATTTAGATTGCGTGATGCGTTGCAGCCTGTGATGGAATATTATGATTATATACTGCTGGATTGTCCGCCTGCGTTGGGGTATTTAACAATTAACGCATTGGCGGCATCTGATTCTGTGATAATCCCGTTGCAGTGTGAATTTTTTGCCCTCGAAGGGGTTCAGCAATTATGTGATACAATTTCGATTGTTCAAAAGAATTGGAATCCTGGGCTGGAAATACTGGGGGTGTTATTAACGATGTATGATCGTCGTTATGGTTTGACCCGTGCGGTTGACGATGATGTTCGTGGCACGTTTGGTGACGTTGTGTTCAAGACGGTTGTTCCACGTAATGTCCGTGTGTCTGAGGCACCCAGTCACGGCAAGCCTGCGTTATTTTATGACTTTAATTCCACGGGTGCCCAGGCATATTTGCGTGTTGCAACCGAAGTAGTGGAACGAACAACCAAGGGGGAATCAGATGGCCAGTAAGTTTGGATTGGGGCGTGGTTTGGCAGAATTGCAGAATGCACGTGGTGCAATTCCGGATATTTCTTTATTAACCCAGACGGAACGTGTTGTTGTAAAGCAGGTTCCTTTGGCGCAAATTGGTGCAAATCCTGATCAGCCACGCAAGACATTTACAGAATCTGAATTGTCTGACCTGGCGGCGTCTATTCGTGAAAAGGGTGTTTTGCAACCGATATTATTGCGCACGGTGACTGGCCGGCCATATATGTATGAAATTGTTGCCGGCGAACGTCGTTTTCGTGCGTCCAAGATTGCCGGGTTAAATGAAATACCCGCATTGGTCAAGGTGCTTGATGACAGCAATGCCCGTGAAATTGCCTTGATTGAAAATGTTCAGCGTGAAAATCTTAATCCAATCGAAGAAGCAAACGCATACAAGAATTTGATGGAATGTTGTGATTATGAACTGGGGGATGTTGCACGTTTGATTGGAAAATCGGACAGTTATATTCGTAATATGCTGCGGTTAACGTCATTGTCTGAAAGTTTGCAAGAAATGGTTGCACGTGGGGAATTGTCCGCATCGCACGCCCGCACAATAGCGGTTGCAGAAAACCCCGAAGATTTAGCGCACAAGATAATATCCGAAGGCTTGTCGGTTGCCGATACGGGCAAATTGGTAAAGTCTGCACCACGTGCAAAAACGACCAGGAATCACACGGACAAGACGCTAGATTCTGCGACGGTTCAGGATTTAGAACGTCGTATAAAATCAGCACTGGGTGTTTCGGTCAAGATTAGTGAACGTCGTGGTGGGGCAGGGCAGATTACATTATCATTTGCCACCCGTCCCCAGTTGTTCGAATTAGCGGACAGATTAACCAAGTAAAAATGTTAAGAAAAAGCCGGTAAAAGCCGGCTTTTTCTATCAAAATTCACAATTGACCAAAAAAGATAAAAAAAACCGGCATTTACCGGCTTTTTTTAGTGTTTTTTAGAATTGTTCGCATCCCACGGTTGGGCTTGTTCTAATAATTCAACAATTTCAACAATGTTGTCCCCCAAAATATATTCAAATAAAAAAAGACCACATTTGAAAAGTGGTCGGGAGTTCAACAAGTCTAACTACAAGACCCCATGTATCTTACGATACACAGCATCCCGACCAATGGTCGGGACATTGCGGGTTATATGTAGTTAGGCTTGTTGAAGGCCATTCACCTACAAATGTCTGTGTCTATTATATCCTCAGATAAACAAAAAATCCACAGGATTTTAATTGAAAACGATTGTTTATTTTTGTATCTTAAATCGACAAACACAGGGGAATAAAATGGAAAATCAAAAACCTACATTCGAAGAAGCCTATAAACAGTTAATGGAATTGGTAAAAAAGATGGAATCTGGCGAATTACCACTGGCGGATTCTGTTGCTGCCTATGAACAGGGGATTAAGTTAAAGGCATATTGTGAACAATTGTTAAAAGAGGCCGAATTAAAAATCGAAACCTTGAAAGTAAGTGCCTAGTTATAAGACAAGAAAACAAATGGATTTATTGTGGCGGATAAAAGCAAATTAACCCCGGTTATGCAACAGTATGTGGATATGAAATCTGAAAATCCAGATGCGTTGTTAATGTTTCGTTTGGGGGATTTTTATGAATCTTTTTTCGAAGATGCCCGTGTAATCAGTTCTGCGTTGGGGTTGGTTTTAACGGCACGTGGCACCGACAGTGACGGTAATGAAATACCGATGTGTGGGATACCTTGGCACGCTGCTGACAATTATTTTGGTCGTCTTGTGCGGGCAGGGTACAAGGTTGCATTGGTTGAACAGATGGAAACCCCCGCCTAGGCCAAGGCACGTGGACATAAATTTATTGAACGAAATATTGTCCGTGTTTTGACGCCTGGTACATTAACAGATGAAAATTTGCTTACCCCCAAGAACTCTAATTTTCTGGTTGCGATTTCGCCGATTGGTGGCGGTAAATATGATATTTCAGGCTGTGACATATCCACAGGCGAATTTTTTACCGGTCAAACATCTGATCCAATTGACGATTTTGTCCGTCTTTCCCCGGCCGAGGTTATATTTCCATTTTCAACCGCCGAAGAAAAGACGATAATGAAACTGCGTGAATTATTCAAATCCACGCCGGTCTATGAAAAGATTTATCATCGCACAGACATTGCCCAGGTTGTATCACGTGTTTTTGGTGGTGTTATTGACAGTGCCACCGCAACAAAAAACACAGATTGTGCAATATGCCTGTTGGCGGGCTATTTATTCAATACCCAGCGTGGTGCATCTATAACATTTCGTGCGCCATACACCTGGGGGTCGGGTCGTCAATTGTTAATAGATTCCGCCACCTGGCGCAGTCTTGAAATAGATGCGCCTATAAATGACGGTGGTGCGTGTTTGATTGATGTCTTGGACGAAACCCGCACGGCGGCCGGCGCCCGGAAATTGCGTTCTTATTTGCGTGATTTATCAGGTGACCTGGCCCAGATTACCCTGCGTCAGGGACACATATCACACTTTATCTTAAATCCCGATGTTTCGGGCCTGTTGACCAGTGTTTTGACATCTGTTCCTGATGTTGGTCGTTCATTGGCACGTTTATTATCGGGTCGTGGCACGCCACGTGATTTGCGCAATACGTCGGACTTTCTGAATGTATTACCCCGTGCCCAATTATTATCAAATCGACTTGATTCTAACTTCTCTGAACGATTTGCTGAAATTAACACGCACAGTGAATTTGCATTACAGTTAACACGTGCCTTGTCGGACGATTTGCCAACATTTTTCCGTGATGGTGGGGTAATTCGTGATGGTTTTGATTTATCGTTGGATAATATGCGTTCGCTATCAAATGGCGCCCGTGAAACGATTGCGGCACTTCAATCAGAATATGTATCAGCGACCGGCATAAACACATTAAAAATCAAATACAATAATATCCTGGGGTATTTTATAGAGGTTCCATCCGCCCGTGCAGATGCCTTGATGCAGCCTGAATCCGGTTTTATACACCGTCAGACAATGGCAGGCAACACCAGATTCACAACATCACGTTTAATTGAACTGGACAACGACATTCGCAGTGCCGCCGAAAAGGCGTCTGCAATAGAAAATGAAATTGTGAATCAGTTCCTTGATTATATTCGCACAATTTCGGACGATTTGTTATCAACCGCTGATTTATTGGCAGATTGTGATGTATGGCTGTCTTTGGCGTGTGTGTCTGACAAATATTCTTGGGTATGTCCGACGGTGACAGACGATTGTGCATTTGATATTGTTGGTGGTCGTCATCCTGTGATTGAATCTGTATTGCGTTCCCGTGGCGAGAATTTTGTCAAAAACGATTGTAATTTGAACACCTGTGCGATTGCGTTATTAACAGGGCCAAATATGGCGGGTAAATCGACATATTTGCGCCAGAATGCAATAATTGTTGTTTTGGCACACCTGGGGTCATTTGTTCCGGCGACATCTGCGACCATTGGTATTTGCGACCAGTTGTTTAGTCGTGTTGGCGCATCAGATAATTTGGCGGCGGGCCAATCGACGTTTATGGTTGAAATGAGTGAAACTGCCAACATACTAAATCGTGCAACAAACCGTTCGTTTATAATTTTTGACGAAATAGGGCGGGGGACTGCAACCTATGACGGTATGGCGATTGCCCAGGCGGTATTAGAATACCTTGATGAAATGCGTCCACGCACTTTGTTTGCGACACACTATCACGAATTAACATCGTTGGTATTGGGTGGCGGACTAAGAAACGTATCAACATTGACCATAGACGTTCGTGAACATAACAATGAAATTGTCTTTATGCACAAGATTATCCCTGGTGTGGCCAATCGTTCATATGGGATACACGTTGCCCGTATGGCTGGTATGCCACAAACTGTGATAAATCGTGCAGAATGTGTTTTAAGTGCGCTGGAATCAAACGAAACGCAATTGTCGGCCCCATCACAGCCTGTGTCGCCGAAACCCGTGCCTGTGCGCAAGAAAACAGTTGTTTCAGACGAATTGCCACCGCCACAACTAAGTTTATTTGGATAAAGGTAAAATGACAAAATCTGGTTGGATTATTTTGGACAAAGACAGTGGTCTGTTTTCCCGCACGGCGGGCGGACGAATTGCACGAATGTTGGGGACTAAAAAATTCGGTCATATTGGCACACTGGACCCAATGGCAACAGGTGTATTGCCGATTGCAATTGGCGATGCGACCAAAATGATACCATTTGTCGAGGACGCAAACGCATCTGTCAAAGAATATTTGTTTTCGTGTATTTTTGGCTTTGAAACCGACACCTTGGACATAACCGGCAACGAAATTGCCCGTGATAATATTGTGCCGACCCCGGACAATGTTCGTTCTGCAACAAGGCAACTGATTGGAAAAATCAGTCAAATACCGCCTATATATTCTGCGGTTCACGTTGATGGTCAGCGGGCGCACCACCTGGCCCGCCAGGGCAGGGCAATTGACATCCCCGCCCGCCAGATAGAAATCTTTGAACTGGAATTTATGGGGTGTAATGGTAATTCCTGGCATTTCAGGACCCGTTGCAGTCGTGGAACGTATGTTCGTGCCTTGGCCCGTGATATTGCGAAAATATGCGGTTGTCTTGCAACGGTTGACAGTATTCGTCGCACCTATACAAACGGATTTGACATAAAAAACGCTGTCCGACTTGATTTTTTGGAAAAAGTATTTAATAATAGTGGAAATTTAGGCGAAAACCTAAAACCAACAGATTTTGGACTGGGGGACATTCCGGTTTTGAATCTGGACGATAAGTCGGCTGAATATTATAAAAACGGTGGATTTATCAAAACTGGCGCAGACACGGGTCTGTATCGGGTTTATACTGGTGAAAACTTCATTGGTATTGGTCTGGTATCTGATGGTGAATTGCGACCAAAACGAACAATATAAAATCAAAGGAAAATATAATGTCCATTACAAAGGCAAAAAAATCTGAACTGATTCAGGAATACAAGATTTCGGACGTTGACAACGGTGGTTCTGTTGAATCTCAGGTTGCTGTTTTAACAGAACGTATTAGCAACTTGACAGAACATATGAAGGCTAATCACAAAGACAATCATTCTAAACGTGGTTTGTTGTTGATGGTTAACCGTCGCAAGAAGTTATTGGCCTATATCAAGAAACGTAATCCATCTGATTACGAAGCCTTGATTAAGAAATTAGGCTTGCGTAAATAAGACATCCCCCGATTGGGGGATTTTTATTACCACGTTGGGGCAGGGGGGGTAATACCAAACGAAAAAAAGCAAAAAAAAACGCCCCATTGGGCGATTATATTTAGAAACCTTTTGGTGTTTCCATCTTTACTTTGGAAATCTTTTTATCCAACGCTGAAACGACTTCGTTTGTAATATCCAGATTTGCTGCATCTGCGCCTGTGCGTGCCATACGGCCGTCAATTACCAACGACAGGTTTTTCTTGGCAATAATACCTTCGATAACTGGGTCCAGATGTTTTGTCTGTAATTCGTTCAGTGCCTTTTGATAAGACATTTCAATGCTCTGCGCACGTTCTGTCAAATCACGTTGCAGTTTTGTCACTTTGTTTTGATAGTCAACAACACGACGTTGTAATGCTTCACGTGATAAAACGTCCTGTGATTTTTCGATTTCTACTTTTTCTTTTTCCAGTGCTTTTTGTTCTTTGGTTAATTCATCACGCAATTCGCTTTCGTATTTTTCTTTTTGTTCACGCAAATCTTTCAGTGCCACGGCCTGTGACTGAATTTCATCCATACGAACGACTGCGATGCGTAAATTTGCGCCATTTGCAGCATCTTCTGAAACGACTGTCATTGCATCTGCGACTGATGCGCCATCATTGCCAGAATTTAATGCTGAAACCGCCCATACCCCCAATACTGCGACCGCCACGACAACTGCGGCAACAATACCTGTTTTTTTATAACTTTTTACAACTGCATTATCTGCTGATTTTTTTGCCATTTTCCATCCTTTTGTTTGTTATGAAGATAACTATACCAACAATTTAATGAAAGTAAAACAGAAAGTTATTTTGTATTCAGGCAAAAAATCATAAAAAAAATCCCCCAAACGGGGGATTTATAACAAACCTACATTTGTTCTGTTGTTTCAGGTGTTGTTGTTTCAACGACAGCCTCAACAACTTCTTGTGGCTGTTCTGGTTGATTAAGTTCTGCAATCAAACCTTGCAGTCTTTCCATTGTTTCAGAATCATTTAACGCCACGGCGATTGTGTATGAAGATTCCAAATCTGTGCGTGCCGCATCAACATTACCCAGATTCAGGTTTAATGCCGCCGACTTTTCGAAATAACTCATTGCGTTGCTTGACAACTGTTCACGTTCTTCGATTGTTGGTGCGCCCTGAATTTGTTCAGAAATCACACGCACCGCAGATGAATAATCGTTAATTGCCGCCACATAGTCGCCCATTGCAGTATATGCTTCTGCACGTTCTGCATAAACGATTGGGTTAACAGAGCCTTCTGGACGTGCCAACGAATTAGTATAGTCTGCAATTGCGCCCTGCCAATTTTTCAACCACAGGTTTAACTGACCACGTTTTGCATACAAATCACGCATTTGCAATGCTGGACTTGGGTTAGACGTATTTGCCGCCAATGTATTGTTAATATCATTCATTGCCGCATTATAGTCTTCCAGACGGATATTCAACAGCGCACGGTCATAGTATGCAACGGCATTTGCCGGATCTTTTGCCAATGCGGCGTTAAAATCGTTCATTGCACTGCGATAATCCCCAGACTGCATATACGCTTCGCCACGCAGGATGTATGTATCAACACTTGCGGCCCCTGCGTCAATTGCAGCGGTCAGGTCAACGATTGCGGCATCTAATTCACCGGTTAACAACTTTGTTTTACCGCTTTCATAGAAGTCGCCAGACTGCAACAAAACTTCTTCTGTGATTTCGACATTTGCCACACTTGGTTGCGCATTATGCGAGCGTCCCAAAATATAAAAAGTCGCCGCAATAAAGAACAAAATAATAAACCAATAAACATAAATAGAAATCGACCACGGATTAAAGCACTGTTTTTGTTTTGCTGGTTTAACAGTTGGCTTAGACGCCACAGGGCGCACTTTTACACGGTTTTTTGTATTTGCAGATTTTTTTACAGGTGTTTTTTTCATCTAAATCTCCCTTCCTTTTAATAGAATATTAAAGAGATTTTAACATTTCGTCAATTGTTTTCTGTGACAATTTTTGAATTTTCCCCACGGGCAGTTTTCCCAACGCAACATTACCGTATAAAACCCTGTGTAATTTTCGAACACCGCACCCACACGCCCGCAAGACTATGCGCACTTCGTTCTTTTTACCTTCGGTAATTTCGACACGTAAATTACTGCCCCCGATTTCATCTATTTTCATCGGCGCATATTTAATCCCATCAACCGTGATACCACGTCGTGCCATATCCAGTTTTGAAAAATCCTTGCCGTTGACTGTTGCGATATATATCCGTTTAATTCCCGACGACGGCAGTGTTAATTTGCGTGCCAAATCCCCATCGTTGGTTAACAATAACAACCCTGTTGTTTTATAGTCCAGCCGTCCAACATATTTCAGATTTTTATATTCCTTTGGCAAAACGTCATAGATTGTCCTGCGTCCTTGTGGGTCGCAAACGGTTGTCATAGTATTCAGAGGTTTGTGAAACGCATAAAGTTCTGTTTCTGTTTTTGGGACAACAACCACATCGTCGATTTTGATTACATCGTTTTCGCCAACAAAGAACACGGGGCTAAAAACGATATTGTCGTTCACCGTCACCCGTCCATCTGCAATCATATCTTCGGCCGCCCTGCGTGAAGCGACCCCTGAATCTGCTATAAATTTTGCGATACGAATACCCATATTATTCCATTATTTTTGTAATTGCGACCACTGCGGCAACTTCTGCCCGCAGAATTGTTTTACCCAACGATATACCGATTGCCCCGGCCGTATCCAGTTGATTAAATTCATCATCTGAAAACCCACCTTCGGGTCCGATTAAAATAGCCTTTGTCTTTTTTTGTTTTATTTCAAAATCTTTGTCGTGCGCCGCCCGTTCATCTGCAAAGACAACGCTTGATAAATCCAGGCTTGAAAATTTAACAGGCTGCAAAATTTCCGGCACGCTGTTTCGATTTGATTGTTCTGCGGCCTCGACCATAATTTTTTTCATCCGTTCCCAGTTAATATGATGTGTTGTTGTTCTGTCTGTGATAACGGGTTGAAATTTTGCGATTCCCATTTGTGTTGCCATATTTATCAGGTCGTCACATCGTTTGATTGGTGCAAACATTAGTGTTAAATCATTTGATGGGTCGTTGTGTTCTGTCTGGCTATTGACAATCAGACATTTTTTATCATCAGACAACACGGCTGAAAATTCCTTGCCCCCACCAAAGGCCAGACATTTGTCGGTTCGCATAACCCGTTGCAGATAGTGCGCAACATCACGTTCGATTGGCACGACGGTATTTTCTGATACGTCATTTCCGACAAAGATTCTTGGAATATTTTTCATAATTTTGCATTTCCTGATTTTTTAATACATAAATTTCTGATATAATAATAACACTATGGCAGTGAAATTCAACATTTTATCCGCATCAGGCAAGGGCAAGGGATTAAACATATTCCGTTCGTCTGCCTACAAAGAATTTGACCAAAACAGTGTTGCACGTGAATTTTGGGGCATACGTTGGGCGATAATAACCTGGTTGATTGCGGCGTTAATGGTTGTTGCGTCATTTCCGATTGAATACATATGGCGTTATGGTTGGTCTCCGGCCAGTCAGCACTGGTTATCATTATATTTACAGAATTTTGTGGCGTCGGCGGGTTTATCGGTTTTGGCGGAAATACCGTCTTGGATTGGTCGGTGTATAATGCGTCCTGATTTTCCGTGCATAACCCCGATTTTACCAATAATTGGTTATTTCTTTTTATCAGACGGCACAATGGCGGACGAATTTAACCCACACAGCAAGGATAAATTTGACGAAAAAACATCTCGTGTTGCGACTGCTGACGACATTAAAAAGATGGGGCAAGATTACAAGAACAAGGACGGTTTGTTCAAGGGCTTTATGATGGTTCTTGGCTTTTTCAAGGGCAAACCACTAATGTTTGACGAATGTTTATCGACGTTGTGTGTTGCGCCCCCGGGGACCGGTAAAACCAAGGGTGTGGTTGAACCAACGATTCTAGAATGTGATACAGTTTCAATGATTATCAACGACCCAAAACCTGAACTGAAACAAACGACATCTGGTTATCGTTCAACAATCGGTCCTGTATTTATTATGAATTGGGCGGGCCAGGATGACCCTGCACGTGGTATTTATTATCCGTCGTGGAATCCATTGTCCCCCGGCCACGTCCCATTTAATGCCGAAGAACGTGATTTATACGTTGATTCAATTGTAAATACGCTGATTCCAGACCGCTCATCATCATCGGCCGACCCGCACTGGACAATTACCGGTCGTGCGGCCCTGACCGGCTATATTCAATTTATTATTTCCAAGGTTGAACGTGCCAAGGCTGATGATTATTTTTATGCACGTATATCCAATGGCACCTTTAATGCCGAAGATGCGGCTGTGTTATCTGATTATTATCTGTCGATGTCGTCTGATCCAAATGCCTATGCTGCGCACGCATTATTGCAGCGTGGCGAATTAAATGCGATGAATTATGTTCACGTTGGCACGTGGGAAAATATTCCCGATGCCTGGCACGGCCGTGAAGCGTCTTTTTCAATGATTCTAGATTGGTTAAACGCATCACAAATTGCCATTGCCGAAGATATTGAAAATCGTCGCCGCCAGGGTGACCAAATGGTTATGATGGCCGACCCTGCCAAGGATATGTTTATGAAGGCTGTTGACGAAGCACGACGTTATGCCTATTCGCATCGTGCAATCCAAGAATTAACACAACTTGCCAGCACTCCGGACAAGGAACGTGGTTCTATTATGTCAACGGCGCAGTCTGGGTTAAATATTTTCCGTAATGCGGCTGTTCGCAATCGGACCAGTCATTCTGACTTTCATTTTTCAGACCTGCGTGGAATGGTTGACCCCAGGGACGGCAAAATAAAACCTGTATCAGTATATTTATCTATAAATATGGTTGATGCCCAGGCATTAAATCCAATAACTGCAATCTTTATTGAACTAATGTCAAATTTCTTGTTGGCTAATAAACCTGGCGATATGCACCAGGGGCAAAAACTTGGCCCGTATCCTGTATTGTTTGCGATTGACGAAATGCCCAAAATGCAAAAATTACAGGCAATTATTCAAGGACCCGACCTTGGGCGTGGGCAAAAGATTTTATATCTGATTATTGGTCAGGACCTGCACCAGATTGCAGAAAAATACGGTGCTGATGCTGCTGCGACTATTATATCAACGACGGCTGCAAAAATTGTAATGCGTCAAAACGACCCTGATACTGCGAAACGTTTCTCTGAAATGATGGGTTATAAAATGAAAAAGAAAACGGTCAAGGGACCCGACGGCAAAGACAAAGAAGAAACAACCGAAGAATTGTTATTTACCCCAATGGATATTATGAAAATGAATCCCGAAGAACAGTTGGTTATTATCCAAGGATTTTATAATCGTCCGATTAAGGCAGACCAAGAGCGGTGGTATAAAAATTCGACACCAATCCAGAAAAAGATGTATGCAAAAACCCAAATGGGCGAATGTGCGCCATTGCCTGAATTTTTGGTGCCTGCCCATCATCGTGCGCTGGGGTATTCTGGGTCGCCACGAATTTATGACCCACAAACAAAAACGGTCAAGGAATTGGTTGCAAAATAAAAATCCCCAAATTGGGGATTTTTTTACTTTCTGTTTTTTCTAAATTCGTCCAATGAAACAACCCGTCCTGGGTCGGGAACTGTTCCTGGTTTTTCTTCCAGTGGTAATTCCATATCGTTATCTGCGGCGGCCGTTTGTTTCTTTGGTTGAAACGACAGCATAAAATCAACTGACGGATCTTTGAATTCAACCAACGACGAAAACGGCACCCGAATAAAGAACGGTCGTCCGTCAAATGTCAATTGCACACCAAATTCCTTATCAGACACGTGCAGATTATTATATGAATATTGTAAAACAATCGTCATAATATCTGGGTATCTAATCCGTAAAAAGTCCGGCAACACAACCCCGCTATCACGTGTTCTGAACGTGATAAAAAAGTGTGTTCCATCCCCCAGTCCGTTAAATTGTGCGTGCACCAATGCGTCTTTTACAACAGATTTTAATGCGTTATCTAATAATGTTTGATAGTCTATTTTAGCCATTTCTTTTTACTCCGCCCCCACTATATTACTTATTTCCCCATTCTGGCAAGTGACAAATACGGCATTGGGAATATCTTTGAAAATTTCAATATCTAAACCTGTTGCCCAAACCTGTGCATCTGCCGCCCCTAATTCTTCGAACATTTTTTGTCGTGCGTTTTTATCCAGGTGTGCCGCCGCTTCGTCTAACAGAATCAGTGGTCTTTTTCCTGTTTTTGTATGAACCAGTTTTGCGTGTGCCAAAATCAGGTCAATTAAAACTGTTTTTTGTTGTCCTGTGCTGGTCAGATGTGCCGGCAACCCCAGTGTATTATTAAATACACCGAAATCAGACTTATGTGGTCCATCCAGTACCATTTTATCCCCAACCAAAACACGATGGTTTTTCAAGTAATCCAGATAGTTTTTTTCAGCGTCTGCCACAGACGTTCCGTCAATCAGCATTTTTTCAATCATTCCCGACACAGACACCGCACATCGTTCCAGAAAGAAATTTATTTCCCCTGCATATTGAATCCGTGCCACCGCCACCGCAACGGCGACACCTGCGATTTGATTGTCCAGTGCGTCCAACCAATGTGAATCTGCGCCATTTTTTAATGCATATGCTCTTTCGCTAAATAATTTACCCAGTCTTGCAACACGTCCTGCGTGCGATGCGTCAAAACTGGCGGCCAATCGGTCAAAGAACGCCCGTCTGTCTGATGCGCTATCGACAAATAACCTGTCTTCTTTTGGGGAAATCCAAACAATGCGCAAATGTTTTGCCAAATCGGTCAATGTTGCGTTTTCACCGTCAACCTTGGCCCGACGATTTGCATCACCCCCAACAAAGTTCACGCCGATTTGTGTTTCGTTATCCAGTTCTGCAAAAACGCTAAAACCACCATTTCCATCAAAGCGTGCAACATCAACCATTGCGGCCCCACGCATACCACGTTCCCCGCCCAGCATTGACACCGCTTCCAGTATTGCAGTCTTGCCCGCACCATTTGGTCCAATAATAATAACGTTTCGCTGACCGCCGGTTGTGATTCGGCACATTACGTGATTTCTAAAATCTGTTAAACTAAGAGAATTTATCATAGGACGAATATACAAAATAAAAGAAACACCCGCAAGGGTGTTTTTTCTTAACTTAGAGTGGAGGCCTGGGTCGGAATCGAACCGGCATCCAAGGATTTGCAGTCCTCTGCATAACCACTCTGCCACCAGGCCATAAACTTTTCAGCAGGGGTATAATACGCAAAAATAAATTGTAATTCAACATAAAAATTGTATAATTAAAAAATATTATAGCCCGAGAGAGAATATATATGAGAATACAGTCACTTTTTATAATGTGTCTTGCCCCATTTGCCGCCTTGGCCCAGGTTGATAATTGTGCAACCCGGACAACTGTTCCCGACGGAAAACTTAATTTGCCCCAGGTTATAGAACTGGGACTGTGTCGCAATCCCCAGACTGCATCTGCATATCTGGCGTATGAATCGGCCCGTTTTTCAAAAAATGGTGCATATGCTGATTATCTGCCGTCTGTAAATTTATCGGGCAGTGCTTCTATCCCATACAGAAATGAAAATTGGGGTGATTGGTCGTATGGTGCTTCTGTTTCTGCGTCATATTTAATATTTGATTTTGGCAAACGTTTATCTGATTTGAATCAGTCGATTGCGACATTTCGTGCGGCGGGTTTTGATTATAACGAATCGGTCCAGAATTATGTCTATGGTTTAATCGGTGCGTATTATGCATTACTAAATGCCGATGCGGATGTTCGTTCGGCTGAAATGTTGCACACGGTTGCGAAAACCGCCCACGACACAGCGAAAAAGAAATTTCAAGCCGGTTCTGTGGCCAAGGCTGACGTATTAAAGGCCGATACCACACTGGCCAGTCGTGACCTGGATTTAGAGCGTGCAAAAAACAACCGTAAAATTGCCCAGGCGACACTTTTGAATAAATTGTCTTTTTCTGCGGACCAAGAAATACAGATTGCTGATATGCCATCTGAATTTGGCGCCCCCCAAGAAACCAAGACCTTGGACGAACTTTTTGCCCAGGCGCAACAGACACGTCCGGACCTGTTGCGTGCCACTGCGAACAAAGATGCGGCCTGGCATCGTCGCAACAGCACATTTTTAAGTAATTTGCCGTCAATTTCTGCATCTGGTTCCATATCGTGGAACGACACACCGTCTGAAACATTTGGTGCTGGTTCTGATAACATCAGTGGCAGTATTGGTATCCGTGCATCTATGCCGCTATTTGCCGGTTTTGCAAATCTGTATAATGCCCGTGCCGCCCAGGCGAATTATGAACGTGCGCTGGAACAAGAACGTGCCGCCCAGGATAACGCATCATTGGATATTTTTACCGCCTATCAGAATTATAAAACCGCCCAGACGGTATTAAAGCAAACCGAAACATTGTTAAAGTCTGCAACAGAATCTGAACGTGTGACGGCGGGAATGTATCGTGTTGGTCGTGCAACAATGTTGGACTGGCAGACGGCCCAATCCGAACTGGTCAGTGCTGAAAAGCAAAACAATGCGGCAAAATACGATTTGTTTACCAAGCGTGCCGCAGTTGCCTTGGCGGTCGGTGAAATTAAAACAGAACTAGAAGGAAACTCTGATGAGCAAGAAAAACAATAATAAAACCCCACTTCAAAAACGGCCTTCGTTTATTCGTCGTATTTGGTCATTTATATGGCGCAAGAAATGGTGGATTTTATTAGTTGCCGCTGTATTGGTTGCACTGCGTTTGATTTTTGGTGGTGCATCGACTGGCGCACCAGAATACATCACAATAAATATAACCCGTGGCGACCTGCGCCAGGTTGTGACTGCAACCGGTGAAATTCAGCCGGTTAATACCGTCAATGTTGGTTCCCAGGTATCTGGCACAATTGACAACCTGTATGTAGATTTTAATTCCAAGGTAAAAAAGGGCGATGTTTTATTAACGATTGAACCGTCTGTTTTACAGGCCACCGTTGACGAAGCCAAGGCGTCACTGGACAGCACGATTTCCCAACGCAATTTCGCAAAAAGTGAATATGAACGTGATAAAATGCTGTATAACGAAGGTTTTATTTCACGTGCAGAAATGGAACAAAAACAAACCCAATATGAACAGTCTGAACAGTCTGTAAAGCGTGCGCAATCGACATATGATCGTGCGGTGACAAATTTGGGTTATGCAACGATTTCTTCGCCGGTTGATGGGACTGTAATCTCACGCAAGGTTGACGTTGGTCAAACTGTTGCTGCATCTTTCCAGACGCCCGACTTGTTTGAAATTGCCGAAGATTTAACAAAAATGCAAATCGAAACCGCCGTATCCGAGGCTGACATTGGTGTCATCCAAGAAGGTCAACCTGTCACATTTACTGTTGATGCATACCCCAGTGAAACATTTGATGGTATTGTTCGTCAGGTTCGCCTGTCGCCAACGACAACATCCAACGTTGTTGTTTATACGGTTGTGATTGACGTTGATAATACAGACTTGCGTCTTATGCCGGGTATGACTGCGTTTGTGACGATTGTTATATCCGAACGTGAAAATGCGTGGCGTGCGGCAAATTCTGCATTTTTGGTCCGCAGTTTTGACCGTTTCTTGGACCCTGAACAAATCAACGGGGCCACACCTGCATCACATCTGGCGATTATGCGTGACGGCGACGTTGTTTTTATCCCTTATACCAAGGGTCTGGTCACGGCCACCGAAACAGAAGTCATATCGGATGAAATCGAAATGGGGGACAAGATTATTGTTGGTCGTGTTGGCCAGACATCAACAAACACTGGTCAAAGAATGAATCCTATGCGTGGTCCACGTATGTAAAGAACGCCCCAAGGGGCGTTTTTTTATAAAGTCTTTTATTATTATTTGCCTTAGTTCGATTTTTTGTGTTATAATTACACCAGAATATTCAGTCGAGAGAGAGTTTCATTGGCCAATAATTTTATATCAGTTAACCGTAAAAAATACGCAGTTGGTTTATTGTGGCAACCAATTGGGGCGGGTTTTGCGTCCCGTGCCTATGCCCGCAGTTTATCCAGGAATATTGACAAGAAATTAACCCTTTACACCGAATACCGTGGTATGGTTGGTTTGGCGTCACGTCGCAATGGTGTTCGTTCTGGCACGGTCAGTGCGGCGGCCGAAGTGATGGAAAGTTTTTCAGAATACACATCATTTTTAGCGGTGTTTTATACCGGGCAAAATTATTATCTGGTTGCGGCCCGCAATGGCATAATTCTGGCAGATTCTGTTTTTGATGCCGAAGCGGACGCCCGCACCGAATATGTAAAATTATCTGAAATTCCTGATTGGGGTGCGTTTTTTGCGCCATCTTCGTGGGGTATGCCCCGTGCCGCCGAACGTAATTTGTCGGATTTGTTAAGTGGTCGTTCACGTGCTGTTTTGCGCCCGATAAGTTATCTGGGGGCCGGTATGGTGTCCTTGATATTGTTGGGTGTATTTGCACTGGTGTTAGGGTTGATATTTCACGATTCTATTCGTCAGGCCTTTTCCCCACGTCCCCAGGTTGCAAAACTGGACCCTGAATTAGTTGCTGAATACAAACGTCAAATCGAAGAAAGCAGCAAGAAACTGGACCAGGAATACCAGATTGAAAAAACACTGCCACCTGAACCGATTGTTATGCCATACGAATTGTTGCCAAACGTTGCGGACCGTGCCGCCCAGTGTTATCAGGCAATTGGTTTTGTAATGCAACCAATTGTTGGTTGGAATCAGGTTTCTGCGACGTGCGGCGAAACACACGTCACTGCTGAATTTCAGCGCAGTTTTGGCACAATTGGCGAATTTTATGAAATTGCAACTGGTTTAATGCCGGCATCATTTGTCGAAGAAATCGACGAAGATACATTGCGTGTTCGTGCGACCTTGCCGGCCCTGGACGTGTATTCTTCCCAGGACGAGCGTGACCCAGACACTGTTGTCCGTGATGTGACGACATTGTTTCAGTCGGTTGATACACCTGTCCAAACCCAGGTTGTAATTGACACCCTGACGAACGGGGTTGATATTGCGACCACCCCTGTGGTCGAAGTTGGGGCCACATCGAAACTTATCCCAACCCAGTTTATGAAAATATTTGATGAATTTGGCGGCGTTTATCTGATGCAGGCATCGTGGGACGTTCGTTCACGTTCTTGGAACTATGAGGTAGTAATCTATGCAAAATAACGGCAAATTTTTAATTGGTTTAATATTCTGTGGCATTTTATCTGTTGTAAATGTTGGTCATTGTGCCGATGTTGTTGTCGCAGAAGAAGTCTTGGACATTGACCTGGAACAGGCGTCTGCCGATGCGGTTGCAGATTATGATGTTGACGGTTCCTTGTTTCAACAGATAACCGACCTGGAACAGGAAAAAGTTCTTATGCAGTTGGAAAAAGAACGTGCGCAATTGGATTTGGAACTGGACAGACTTGCGGCTGAAAAGATTAAGTTGCATATGGAAATTGACACACTGTCCGGCCGTGCCGAACAACAGCAACAGGAAATTGAAACCCAAAAGGCAAAACTAGAAGCCGAAGCCGCCCGTATCGAAAAAGAGAAAGATTCCTGGCTGGCAAAAATGGAAGAAGAGGACGACAAAAAGTCATCTAAATCATCGAAAACCTATGACGATGACGACGACGAAGACGCCTCTGCTGATATAACAAAGAAATACCGTTTGGTAAATGTTATTGGTGCTGGCTCACAATTACAAGCAACAATCGAAGATTTGAAAACCGGTCAAAGCAAACGCATTAGTGTTGGTCGCACACTGGATGGTTTGACTGTAAAATCTATATCGCTATACGACGGGGTTGTTTTTGTAGATTCCGATGGCAAAACCCAGAATTTGAACATCAGCAACGGAAAATAAAATATGGTGCGCACGAAATCAGAAAATTCAGAATTTGTTGACATTACTGACCAGCCGTCTATTCCGGCGGGTCTGGAAAATTCTGAATCCAAGGACATAATCGACTATCTGTTTTCTAATGGGAATCGTCTTTTGACGGCGACGGGTTCTGTTCTTGAATTGCCCCGTGACACCCAGAATCTGATTGCGTATTTTTCTGGTGGGGAAATAATAATATCACGCACGCACCGCTATGACGGCCGTGTGTTATCATTTTTAGAATTATTGCGTCGTCGTGGTCGTCGGATGCGTTCGCCATTTTATTCTGACCTGGGGCTGATTTCAAACATATACAAATCAAATGAAATGCATATTGGTTCTGGTGGTAGCAATCGTTCTGACTTTGACAACCAGATGCAAAAAGACTTTGTTGACATAATTGCCAAGGCTGCATCTCAAAAGGTATCAGATATTCATATCGAGGTTGCCGACCAAACAACAATATTCTTTCGTATTGACGGCAGTATGCAACCTGTTATGGAATACAACACCCACTGGGGCGAGACATTTTTACGTGCTGCATTTGCGTCATCTGATATATCAAATGTCAACTATGCCGTTAATGAATATCAGTCTGCCCAGAAAGACGGTCGCACCCCCCTGCGTGGGACCAAGGATTTATATCTGCCGTCGGGTGTATTGGCGGTCCGTATGCAGTTTAATCCGATTGCATTTGGAACACGTTATGCGGTTATGCGCCTGCTGTATGACAATCCGTCCGAAGGTATCAAGACAGAACAAGAATTTGGCCCCTATGAACAGCGTTTATTGGCACGCCTGCGTTCATTTCCAACCGGTCTGGTAATTGTGGCGGGTCCCACCAGTTCTGGTAAATCAACAACACTTGTCCGCAATATGTCCCTGATGTTAAAGGAACATAATTACGAAATAAATATGATAACGGTTGAAAATCCCGTAGAACAAAAGATTTTTGGCGCCCGTCAAATGCCTGTGGTCAACACCACCAGCGAAGAACAACGTGAAGAAAAATATGTCGAAGCACTGGCCGCCGCCTTGCGCAGTGACCCTGACACCTTGATGGTTGGCGAAATTCGCACATTGGCTGCGGCGGAATTAACGGTCCGTGGCGCATTGTCTGGTCATAATGTTTGGACAACTCTGCACGCAAATTCTGCTATGGCGGCCTTGACCCGTCTGCTTGACCTGGGGGTTGAATCTTTTAAGTTAAAAGAAGAAACCTTGATGCGTGGTTTGGTGTCTATGCGCCTGTTCAAAAAGGTCTGTCCGCATTGTCGTGAACCTTTGTCGAATCATCCTGAACGTGGCGCATATCGTCGTGTAATGGATGCGTATGGCGAAATCGGCATTTCGCAGGTTTATCTGCGTGGCCCCGGTTGCCCTCATTGCAAGGGGTCCGGCACAATTGGTCGTGTCAAGGCAGGGGAAATTATTATCACAAACAGTGAATTTTTACGTCTTGCCCTGTCTGGGAACACCGACGGTGCCGTTCGTTATTGGTTAGAAGAAATGGACGGTCGCACGTTGAAAGAGGCCGCCACCTCGCTAATGTTGCAGGGCATAATCAGTGTTGATGAACTTGAACGTTGGGTCGGCCAACTTGATCAGCCGGGGGCGTATTAGTATGAATAAACTTGAACTGTTGTATGCCAAACTTGTTTTCAGACTGGACACGGAAAAGCGTATGGCCATATGTCGCAAACTGGCGTCATTATTGCGCAATGATTTTACACTGATAGATGCCTTGGAACGTCTGGAAATGATTGAATCCAAAAATGGCAAAAAACCGCACGAACCCTTTGCGATTGTAATGCGCCAATGGCAACAGAATCTGGAACGTGGTATGACTTTTTCCGAGGCTACCCGTGGCTGGGTTCCATTAAATGAAACATTACTGGTCACAAGTGGTAATTTATCAAATCTGGTTATTGCGCTGGAAAATGTTGGTCGTGTTGTATCTGGGACCCAGCGGATTCGTCGTGCGATGTCATCAGCGATTGGTTATCCTATGTTCTTGCTGGCATTGACATTTGGAATAATTATAATGGTTGGCCTTTACCTTGTTCCACCGCTTGCAGAAATTGCTGGTGACGGTGTTGTGTGGCGTGGTGCCGCCCGGTCGTTGGTATGGCTGTCTGAATTTTCGATTCAGTATTGGTATCTGTTTTTGGTTGTCTTTGCAGTTATTGTATCTGTAATATGGCTAAGTATGGCGAATTGGTCGGGACGTCTGCGTGTAATTTTTGATAAATTGCCCCCGTGGAATATTTATAAGATTCAGGTATCTGTTGGTTGGTTAATGTCATTGGCGGCAATGGTTGGTTCTGGGGTTGCGATTCCTGATGCGATGCGTATGTTGGCCGACAGTGCAAATCGTTATCTGCGCAGTATTCTTGATGCGGCGCTTCGTCATATTGCCAACGGTGACAATCTTGGGGTTGCCTTGACGCATATTGGTCGTAATTTTCCAGACGAAGAAATAATTGGTGACTTAACAATTTATGCTGATATGAATGAATTTGATTCAAATTTGAATCAAATTGCGAATGACTATCTGAACGAATCTGTTCGCAAGATGGAAAAAATATCAAACACACTAAACAGTTTGGGGATTTTGCTTGTATCTGGGATAATTGCCTGGGTTGTTCTGGGGACATTCCAAATGCAGGACCAGATTACATCTGCACTTACATAAGATAATAACCAAGAATAAAAAATCCCCGGAAATCCCGGGGATTTATATTTGTTATTTATTTGGAATAATTTTTATTTCAACACGACGGTTTTGCGCACGTCCATTTGCATTTGCGTTTGATGCAATTGGGTTAGACGACCCCATACCCAACACTTCAAATCGTGATGATTTTACCTTTTGTCCTTGCAAATATGATGCAACAGATTGCGCACGTTCACGTGACAGATTCAGGTTATATTCTGCACTGCCTGTGCTGTCTGTGTGACCTGAAACCATAACTGTTGAATTGTCGTATTTATTAAGAACCTTTGCCACAGAATTTAACACCGGATAGAAAGATGCGTTAATATCGGCCGAATCTGTTTTGAAAGTGATATTGCCTGGCATAATCAAGCGAATGCTGTCGTTATCTTCGATTACCTGAACTCCTGTTGAAACCAGTTCTGCCCGTAATTCTGCCGCCTGTGCGTCCAGATAATATCCAACGCCACCACCAACGGCCGCCCCGGCCAATCCGCCAATCAGTGCGCCTTTGCTGCTTTGTGTGCTGCCAACCAATGCGCCAGTTGTTGCACCAATTACCGTCCCCCAGGTTGATTTTGCTGTCTGGGTTTGTCCTGTATATGGATTAACCGTTGTGCATCCTGCAACCAGTGCAGTCACAGCCAATAGCGATACTAATTTTTTCATATTTCCCCCTTTGTTTTGTGATTCTGAAAAATATTCTAAACTATAAATTTGTAAAACACAAAAAATAAATACCCCAGTGGGGTATATTTATTTTTGTTTAACACTATGCCGACGCATCAAGGCCATTTGAATCATTTGCATAACAGGATTTTTTGAAATTGTTGGCACGATCGGCTTTCCTTTGTGCCAGAACTGGTCACTCAGAATTTCACGTGCCGGCTGTTTATTTATTTCCGGCAAGATTTCTTGTTGTGTGCGTTTTAATTCTGCCAGTTTTTCATTTGTGTTGTTCACCTGGTCTTGCAGACTTTGAATTTTTTCAGGCGTTTGTTCTTTTTCTTTTGCCCGTTGCAGTGATTTTTCTTGTTTTGGCAATACGTCATACACCAACCGTTCTATTTCGCCCGCCAGTGCATTAAAACGCCGTTCCATAATAATTTTATTAACAGGTGTTGTATCGTTTTTATCTTCTATCCCCAGTTCGTTCATTTTTTTCCGGAACAGATTCTGATAGTATTTCATATCACATATTGGCATCTGCGAGAACACACGTGAAATCGCATACCAGGTTGATTTGTTAACATAATTATTCATACGTTTTGCCAGATATTCTGGCAGTGGTTGATTTGCGTCCTGTAATGCCTGCATCAAGACAGCGTTCTTTTTCATAAAAAACGCTAATGGTTTTCCGTGTTCGCCAATATGTTGTGAAACGACTGTTTTGTAAATTTCGTATTTTCCGTCCTGGGCATCGGCGGTTTCTTGGTCTGGGGCAAAGTGGGGCGCACGTGAAATTTCGGTTGGATAAATATAATCCCCCAATGTGTATGCCTGATTTATTTTTGCAGACCTGCGCAACATCAGACCGCCATAAACAGTATCCAGCAAATCAAATGAAAAGCACGACACAAACGGTCCCTTTGCATCCTGTGTTCCCATAAATTGTTCTGCGAACATTGCGATTTGTCCGTCTGGTCCGGTTTGAACAAATTTATATCCCTTGGGTGCAAACTTATTCATTTTATACAAGAACCATTTTTTTTCAAAAATCATACAATCCCCTTTGTGTGAAAAAAAAGCGCCCACATTCGGGCGCATATTTTATTATTTTGTTTTTGTATTTGTTTCGATAATTGCCCGTTTTTTTACATTGTCGATTTTTTTCGACACAGAATCCACCTGTTCAATCCTTGGCGACTTTTTTTCAACAGGCTTTTTCTCGGTTCCACCCAACACAGAATGTATATGCATAACAACGGCGAACGCCACGCCACAAATTGCCATATCTTTTAAAAATTCTTTTATATTACTTTTCATATTAAACCCACAGAATTATATCTTGTTAATATTTCCAAAAAAAATCCGCCATTTGGCGGGAAACTTTGGTGGGTGTTGAGGGACTCAAACCCCCGACCCTCTCGGTGTAAACGAGATGCTCTAATCAACTGAGCTAAACACCCAATGCCGTATTAGCGGACGAATAATATAATAATTTTTTTTATTTGTCCAGTATTTTTTTACCGTTTTTCACATCGAACACTTCGTCACCGACAAAAATCTGTCCGTTTTCATATTTTGGCTTTTGCGGCACTTCGACCTTGGAACGCCAAAACACGTCGCCGGTGCTGTTTTCAATGGCATACAGATATTTATCAGTCCCAACGACAAATGCGTATTTTTCGGTTATTGCAAACGGATGTGCAACACCAATTTCCAGACACCACTTTTTATCCCCCGACGTCGCACTCAGTTTGCAAAACGCATCACCCAGTCCCCCCGCAAAGACCCAGTTTTTAACCGGCACAATTGGCGCAACGATATCCACCATTGCCGCCCCACCAGTTAAATTACTTGCCCGATATATATCCGCAATCCAGACAATTTTGCGACTTTTAGGATTTAATTTGATGACTTCGCCCGTGGTCAATCCGGCATAGATATATTTTCCACTGCAAATTGGGCGCATTTGTGCTTGAACGGTATTGTTTGTTGCGAAACCGCTAAAAATTTTTCGATTTCCGTCCCAAATGACATTCGAAGAATCTTGGGTATATGGACATTCTGAATTATTCAAAACGATTTCTGCGCTTGGTGCGACGTCAATATCCTTGTTTTTGACATCGATTCCACCGGTATTAAAAATTGGTGTTCGCACCCCTGGCAGTATTGGGTCGTGCTTATCACACGCCGTCAACGCCAAAATTCCACAAAAAATCGCTGTAATTTTGCGCATTGTTTATGTCCTGTTATTATCTGATGCTTTGTGCAGTCCCAGAAATAACATCTGGTGCGTCTTTGTCGTTTATGATTTTATCCAGCCATTTATTAGCCGTCTCGACATCCCCATCTGCCAGGTATTTCTGTGCGATGGTCAAAGATGCCGTGTAATAAAAAGGTGAACTTTTTGTATCCAGGTCATCCAAATAATCTTCGACTTGTTTTGCGCTCATATCATTTCCACGCACACCGACGATGTGCAGTTTTGCCAGGTCACGAAAATCCCGTGTATTTCCGTTGTTTGCCAAATATTCTAACCTTTCCATATCAGAATCCAACATATATGCCTGGAACATAGCCAAATCAGCGGTTGCGCCTGATGAATTTTTTGCCAAACCCGCCAATGCATCTGCGTCGACATTTTCGACGGCTGTTTCATATGCGACGGCTGTTGCGATTTTATTAGCATTATGTGTTCTGATACCGATTTGCACGCCTGTTGCAACAATTAGGATTGCCAACGCAGTTGCCATAATATGCTTGGAATATTTTTTAAGGAACTGCATAGTTTTTTCATTATTAACATCTTCCCATACTTCACGGTATAATGCATCTTCCATATGTTCTGCCCGTGTTTTCTTAGGTGCTTTGACATTTTTATTTCGTTCCAGCATTGTTGCCATAATCTAATCTCCTGTGCTTGATAAATATTAAATTTTGTTATACTATAAAAGTTATGAGCAAGGAAATCAAGACCACATTACCATCATCTGTTGGAACCGGCATTGTTGCCGCCCGTGGTGTCAGTGATGAATCTGGGTTGGCCCAGTATATTCAAACGGTTCAGAAAATACCTGTTTTAACCGCCGAACAAGAATATGACTATGCGACCCGCTGGGTCAAGACCCAGGATAAAATTGCGGCGGAAAAACTGGTGGCCAGTCATTTGCGTCTGGTTGTGTCAGTTGCATACGATTACAAGAATTATGGGATTCCCGTTGGCGAACTGATTGCCAGTGGCAATATGGGCCTGATGCAGGCATTACAAAAATTCGACCCAGACAAGGGCTTTCGTTTTTCGACCTATGCAATGTTCTGGATCAAGGCTGAAATTTACGAAACTATATTAAACAATTGGTCTTTGGTTCGCATTGGCACATCTGCCAATCAAAAGCGTGTATTTTTCAATTTATCCCGTGCCAAGCGTGCATTGGGCATAATGGACAATAATTTATCTGATGAACAAACCAAACAGATTGCCGAATATCTTGAGGTTCCCGAACGTGACGTTTCCCGTATGGCGACCCGCATCAGCGCCCGTGATGTATCGTTAAATTCGCCGTTAAATTCAGACGACGGCACAACCGACATCTTGTCAAATATGACCGACGGTTCGGACACAATCGAAGAAACCTTGGAACAGATTGAATTTCGTCGTCGTGGCTATGACCTGTTAAAACGTCACTTGGAAAAAATGTCAGAACGTGACCGTGCGATATTGACGGCCCGTCGTCTGCAACAGCCTGTGGCAACACTGGAATCCTTATCCCAGAAATACGGCATCTCTCGTGAGCGTGTGCGCCAAATCGAAGAACGTGCCTACAAAAAATTACGTGATGCCATTTTGGCCGAAACCAAAGGACAGATTTAATATGTTTTTTAATTCTAAAATTGCCGCAATTGCGGTTATGGCGGTTGTTCTGCCATTGTCTGCGAATGCGCTTCAATACGACACAGGAAAATATTCATTTCGTTTGACCGGCTATGCGACCAGTGGCGTAATAAATCCAGACCTTGAATCATCGCTTTTTATTGGTGATTGGCGTGTTCGTGGTCAAATAACCCACGCCACAACCGACACGTTAAAAATTGGTGTGGTCTATGCCCTGGACCAGGCGGCCCTGGACCGTGGAAATTTTTCCCGTGAAACATTTACATTTTTTGAATTGCGTGATTTTGGTCGCCTTGAATTTGGTTGGACTGATTCCATTGCACGCAAACTGGGGGTTGGATTACCGGACGTTGGTGGACTGCGTATAAATGATCGTCCCTTGTTTAACGAAAAGATTATCCCCGACGGATCAATTATTCCTGATACAACCCTGACATCTGGTCGCAATGCCCCACGTGTAAATATAGTATCTGCGCCATCTGGGGCGGTTCAGTATGGCCTGTCTGTGTCTGGATTTGCATCTGATTATGACTATGCGCTGGACGCAGGCTTAAAAATTCGTCGTCCATCGGGCAAGGTCAAGACAGCATATTCACTGGGCGTATCATTTATGGACAACCCGAACGACTTTGACCCCGAAGTTTATATGCCGTCTGTCACGGCTGATTGGCGTGCGCAAATGTCATTGGGTATGAATTTACAGTATAACAGTTTGATTTGGGGAACGACAGCCCGTGTAATATATGACCAGAACCCAGTTATCGTTGACGAAAAAGTGTCTGATGGTTTTGTGTTTGGCACCGGTGTCAGTTATGATTTATTGCGTTATACGGTATCACTGACCTATATGTTATCTGATACCGGCGTATGGCAATCGGATATTGCCGACTTTATTGACCACAGTGTAATTGCGTCATTTCGCTATAAATATAACGAATACGTTGATATTTGGATGTCTGGCGGTATAACATCGCACACACCATTTGTATCTGCGGGATTGCGACTAAGTTTCTAAAAAAACACCCACCGTTTGGTGGGTTTTTTATTATTTGTTTTTTGCGTTGTTCAGTCTTAATTGTCCGCACGCCGAACCAATATCTGTTCCACGTTCACGCCTGATACGTGTATGAATACCATTTTTTATTAAAATGTCTTGGAATCTGTGAACGGCATTTCCTGAAAGTCCCGCAAAGTCCCGTTCATCAACCGCATTCCACGGAATCAGATTAACCATACAATTTTTGCCTTTTAATAATTCAGATAATTTTTCAGCATATTCTGGTGTGGCGTTGTATAAAAACGTTTCGCCGTTTTCGTCTTTTTTCCCCAACAGAATATATTCAATCATCAACTGTCGATTATGATTATCTGTGAACCGCCAGGCCGCATCTAGCACATCACTTAATTTATACTTGTTGTTAATAGGCATAATTTGACTGCGCAATTCATCTGTTGGTGCGTGCAAAGAAATTGCCAGGTTAATTGGTCGTCCCCACTCAATCAGCCTGTCAATACCCGGCACAATGCCACAGGTTGAAACTGTAATCTTGCGCCATCCAATACCCATTTCGCTATTCGCCCGTTCGATAAATCCGATAACGTTTTCAGTATTTTGCAATGGTTCACCTGTTCCCATAACAACGATATGCGACACATCACCGTTATTTGCATCACCATTTGCCCGAATTGGTTTTTCGCTAAATTTATCGCTGCGCAGTTCCCATTGCGCCACCAGTATTTGCGCATAAATTTCATTTGCCGTCAGATTTCTTTTCAGTCCCAACAACGTGCTGGCGCAGAATTTACATCCCATGGCACATCCGGCCTGTGAACTAACACAGACGCTGTTTCCGTATGTTGTCCGCATCAGCACACATTCTATCTGTTCGCCGTCCCCCAGTTCTAACAAGAACTTGGTTGTTTCCCCATCTGACGATTCCAGTTTTTTAATAATTTCAACTGGCATTGTCCGTGCGTTTTCGTTTAACTGGTCACGCAATTTTTCAGGAATATTTTTCATCACAGAAAAATCAGGCGCCCCCCGATTAAGCCATTCTCGTATTTGTTTTGCACGGAATTTAGGCTGACCTAAATCAGTTATATATTTTTCCAGTTCTGCATCTGTCAGGTTAAATAAAATCGGTTTCATAATTTATATCTGCTATCGTTAATTACAATGACGGCACGGCGTCTCAATTGTTTTAATTGTTGGTCGGCTTGGAACATTGCTTGTTTATAAAGTGTATTTTGTTTAATGACATTATCCAGATTTTTGTATTCATCTGTCTTTTTTGTATCGCATACCAATAACACAGAATTATCTTGAACTGTTGACCAGGCAAGTTTAGGCAACCCTGCAACTCTTTCACGAATATCGGCGGACAATTCATATTGTATTGCAGTAAATTTCTGAGGCACCCCACCCAATTTTTCGGCCATACTAATTGCATCGTCGCACGATTTAGGTTTTGATAATTTTTCTGCGATATTTTCAGGAATATCGGTCAGGCGCACAATTGTCATTTCAATTGGCAATCCGTGTTCACGTTCCAGATTTAATTTTTCGCTTTTTATATCTTCGTCTGCCACATCAACTGTTGGCAAAATAGTTCGTGCCACAATAACCTGCCAGGCAATTTCGGCCCGCAGCGCACTTTTTGCCATTTCTTTTTCAGCAGATGACATTTCCCCCAGATTCATTTTTTTCAGTTCTTTTTCAACTGTTTCATCATCTGGCACGGCATTAAAATTTTGTGCATATGCCAGTTTAACATTATCGTCGATAATATTTTGCAATGCGACCCGACGGTTGTCTGTTCCATTATAACCCTGTTTTGTCATCAGTTTTGTTCGCATTGTAATATCTGTATCTGTAATTGGCGTGCCATTAACAGACGCAACCACACTTGCCCCAAATGCAGGCGCAATCCCCAGCATTGAAAACAAAACAACAACAGTTTTTATATTCATCATCTCTCTTTCCTTATATTTTAATTAGTATTGTTGTCCATTTATTGCCATACCGAAACGGAATTGGAAGGTTGTTGTTCCGACATAGTCTTCTTTGATTGCGTTATCACGTCTGTATTCAACCGACATATAATAACACGGATGTGTATAGAAGAATCCGCCTGTATGTCTTTGGAATTGTCCCAGTTCCATATTATAAATAGCATTCCACCGCACTGACCAGCGATTGGTTAATTGGAATCCTGCCCCAACGATTGCTTCGTTAATATTTGTGTTTTCTGTTAATTCATCACTCAGATGTTGTGACCAAATGTGTCCAATATTGAAAAAGTTATTTGATGTTCCAATATTCGCCGATGTTTCCATATGTCGCAACGACAGATTGTCCTGATTTAATCTGAAACGTGACGCAACACTAAGCCATTTCATATTGTTATAACTAACCCGTCCAACATAGTCAGACAACCCCTTGCGAAATCCACTGTTTAAATCACTTTCTGGTTTTTCTGTGAAATCATATGATTGTCCTAAGAATACCTCTATATTATGTCCATCGTTATTAAACGCCGCCCAACGCACGCCATAGTCGGCATATGTTCCGTTTTCCCACACGTCCAAACCAGAAAAACGATTATCGGAAAACAGTGTAGAATCCGTTAAAATTGTCCCCGCAGAATCATTACTGTCTGCAAATGCTTCATCATCAAGGTGTCGCATAACAGTGATTCTGGCCCGTGGTTCGAGTATCTGTGTCCAGTTATCTGTTGGCTTAAACAGTGGCAATCCCCATTCTAAATATCCACTTGGCAAGAAACGATTTTTGAATCCAGAATACACATCCCCATCTTCCATTTTAGCATTATCAAAATGATACAGGTCATAGCGTGTTGATACACTGGCGGTCAGGCGATTCCCCCCCCACAGTGTCCACGGTGTTGTAAGTCTGGCGTCCCCAATCATACGTTGTGCGGCGGTCCCGTCACCTGAAATTCCCAAAACGTCTGCACTAAATGTTGCGTATGTTTCCCCGAACAACGGTGCGGTTTGATGTATGGCCCTGATATTTGGCAGGATGTTTCCGTCCGGGGCCGTATGTCGTGTGCTTTGGCGCAGTTCTTGGAATATATGCGCATCAGCCACGACATAACTGCTTTGCCCAAACAGTTCTAATTTTGCCCCAGAATCCAAATACGGCTGGTCGTCATAGAATCCATATTTCTGTAAATAGGTTTTATCCGATGCCCGTTCCAAGAAAATCGTTGCCCGTGCATATTCGCCCAGTTCAATAACATCATCGTTAAAAATATGCCAGCGGTTTTCGCCATCACGATTATGTGTAAATGACGCACTTGTTCTGTATTCAGAATGTGCCGCATTTAATCTGTGTTCCAACTGAAATAATGGATTTTCCTGGGTCAGGTATGAAAACGTCCACGTCATATCGTGCGTATCAGATAACGAGATATACAGTGGAATATTTATCTGTGTTCCCATTTTATTTGTCGATGCGAAATCAGGCATTAAAAAACCTGTTTTATATTTCACACCTGGGTCTGGCATTTCAAAGTATGGCAACCACATAATTGGAATATTGTATGTCCGCATCACAGGGCTATAAAATTTCAGCATACGTGTTTCCATATCGTGAATAATCTTGTATGTTGAAATTTCCCAGGCATCACCATACGCATCACAATCATCACAGGCTGTAAATGTTGCCCTTCTTGCGATTGTCAAATCGCCTTTTCTGGTAATATTATCAGATTCGACATAAACGTGATTGCCCAACCACAGTTTAATATCATCCCCTGATAATTCATCGCCTTGCTGTGTGATATACGAATCTGTCAGTGTCAGCCGCTGTCCAGACTGATTTATAATTTCGGTATTCCCAGATGTTTTAATAGATTCTGTTTTAACATCATATTCGATTCTGTCTGCTGTAATCAGTCTTGGTTCGTCCATATCAACAGACAACGCCCCTGCGTTTTTTACAGTGGCCATCATAATAACCAAGAAAATACCAAAATATTTATTCATTATTTTTTTGCCAACATTGCCAATATTATAACTAAAACCAACCCGACCCCACACGCCAAGAAACCAAACTGTGTCAAACTGTTAATCATATTAGACGCCGACATAAACAGTGCCATAACACCCGCCATAGACGCCACAGCGACGATTGGTGCAAAACTGGCCCGTCGGCGTAACAGTGACGAACGCAATAAAATCATTGCACACAGTGCCGCCAAAACAATATTCATAATCGGCGACAAGAAACGATTGCACATTTCTGTTAAAATCATTTTATGCTGTTTTTTTGTTTCTGCATCAAATGCCACACGCAACAAATCGTCGGTTGGTATTCTGCGAACACGGAACGAAGTATTTTCCTTGTCAACCACGTTCAGGTCCATATCAAATGTTTCAAATGTCCCTGTCACCATTGTTTCGCCACTGGCCTGTAATGAACCATTTGTCATAACCAGCGACAGTCCCCGTATCGTAGAAACTAATTTACCTTTTTCTGCGAAAATCATACTGGGCGCATTTTCATCACGCATATCCGACAACATAACCTGGCTTAAATCGTGTCCAGACACCTTGTCAACATACACGACCAACCCGTCCGATATTTCTGTAAATGCACTTTCCTGCAATTTCATATGCGCCATACCATATTGCAGATTCCATTGCGTATCATAGAACAACGATTGTGTTCGTGGCACAATCCAAATATTCAGGATTAAATTCAACACGGTCAGCACGATTCCCAACCCCAGTGCTGGTTTTGCAATCTGCCTTGGCGACAGACCCGATGCCGCCATAACAGTAATTTCATTGTCAGAAATCATCTTGTTATAGACAAAAATCACGGCAATAAAACAGACAAACGGAACGATAATAGATGCAATAAACGGAATCATCAGTGCGGTCAATCCCAAGAAACTGCCCACGTCAATTCCGTATTTCAACAAGAACTTCATCATAGACATAATTTGCATCATCCACGCCAACCCCGTCAGCACCATCAGCAACATTACAAATATTGCTATCAGTTGTCGTGAAAAATATCGGTTTAAAATCTTCATACCACGCAGTATAAAATATAACTTTTCTCTTTTCAAGGTCTGTGTGTTGACTTTTGTCGTATAAAAACCCCCGTTTGGGGGCGTTATTTATCGTGCTGGTGCAATTCTTAGTTCAATTCTGCGATTGGTCAATCGTCCAATATCGTCCTGGGCGGCGATTGGTCGTGTTGCGCCCCGTCCAACAATAAACATCCGTGTTGTGTTAATTCCGTGTTCAGAAAAATACACCCCGACCCGTTGTGCCATATCCAGTGACAATGCATTTGCCGCATTTGTGTCACGCATTGCATCTGTGTATCCTGCGATTTCAACAAATGTTGCATCGTATTTTTTCAAGATTTTAACAATAGTATTCAACGTATCGTCGCCTGTGATTGAAATGTCTGCGATATTCAATTCCATAATTGCGTCCCGCACAAGAATCACAACAACATCTGTTCCGGCCCGTTGAACAGAAATTCCGGGTTTTCTTAATGCGTCATACAACGCAAATTCTAGTGTTGCCATATATTGTGTTGCGATTGCATTATCGTTTGCGATTTTGTCGCCGTATTCCAATGCGTCCGGGGTATTGACTGTCCCACCAACCAACTTGCCACCTGCGCCCAGATATACTGGCCGTTTTGCCACCCGTGAAATTTCAGTCATATCTGTAAAACTTGCACCGTTCAAATAAGTGGGCCAACTATAACGTGGCGGACTGGAATAGGGCGCACATCCAACAATTGCACCGACTAAAAATACGTTCAAAAATATTTTTATAACGTTCATTTATTCTATGACAAATGCCACCTGATTTGTATTTGAATCAAAGCAGTTATCGGTTAATCCTATCTCGAACCCATTGACCAGAATTGCCGTTGCCCACTTTGGTTGCTTTGCAGAAAAATATTCACACTCGCTTGTTGTCAGTTCGACCAGGTTAATTGAAAAACTCTGTCCGTCTGCGCTTGATTCGATTGACCAGTCCGCCCCACCCAATGGTGCCTTGTCAGAATCCAATGCGCCTGCTTTTATCAAATAATCGATTGAAACACCTTCGTATGTGCCACGCATTTCTAATAACAGTTTTGTGTTTTGAACAATTTGTTCCAGTTCTGCATCTGCGATTGTTCGCACCTGATTTGTGCGAATCATATTGTAAATCCCCAGACTTGCAACGGTCATAACACCTGCAATTGCCATAACACCTATAACTTCGATTAAGGAACGTCCAGATTCATTTTTCATTATTTGACCCCCACTATTTCTGCATTTTCAAACAGGTTCATTGCGCTTGCGACCAATGGGTCTGCCTCTAACTCTTCTTGTTTTTGTTCGCTGATTGTGTGCGTATGCACAGATTCCATCACACGTTCCAGTCCCCATTGTTTGCCGGTTTTATCATAAAGCCAGGTCCCGATTTTGTGTGCGAAATCCACATCCCCTTTGCGGTCAAAGTATTTGATTTTGCCGTCTTGAAATTCGACAATTTCAATATTTTCACTGTAATATGAATACAGCAAAATTTCTTTGGTTTCTTGCAGCGCAGACGCCAATTCACTGCCCGAATTTATTGTGCGCAACACCTTTTGTGCTGGTTGTGCAGAAGTTTGGTTATTTTGCGATGCGGCCATACGGTCTGCGAAAATATTTTTCACGTCACGCACCCGTGATGCGGCTTCTTGTTGTTTGATAATTTCTGGGATTGACGGCATATCTGCGATATGCATCATACGCACGACCAGCATATCAAAGCACTGTTTTTGATTACCTGCGGCTTGCATTTCTGGGACGGCTGCAACCATAACCTGCCAGATTCTGGACAGTGTATTCAATGAAATTCGTCCATTAAGATTTTGGATTTGTTCACGTTGGTCTGCGGTGTATGGGGAATTTGTGACATCACCTGCGTGCAGGGCAGGGTGCATACGTGTTGCCCAGTGTGTCCATTCCATCATATCTGTTAACAACATAGATAAATCGGCACCGTTATTATATATTTCATCAACCTTGTCCAGTGCGGCGGCGGTATCCCCCGACAACAGTGTTTTCATAAAGTCAACAACGACACCCCTGTCGGCACGTTTCAGCATATCCAACACGGCATTTTCATCAACATTACCACCGGTTTGTGCGATTGCCTGGTCCAGCAGGCTTAACCCATCACGCACCGAACCGTCTGCGGCCCGTGCCAGCAATTCATTTGCCCCATCGGTCAGTTGAATTTTTTCTTGTTCTGCAATCCAGGCAAAATGTTTTTTTAGTGTGTCAACCGGCACCCGCACCAGGTCAAAACGTTGGCAACGTGATAAAATTGTCACAGGCACCTTGCGGATTTCGGTTGTTGCTAAAATAAATATAACGTGTGCAGGTGGTTCTTCTAGTGTTTTCAGCAACGCATTAAATGCGGAAATAGACAGCATATGAACTTCGTCGATGATATATACACGATAACGTCCGTTTGTTGGTCTGTATTGCGCCCCATCCAGAATATCACGCATATTATCAACACCTGTATGTGATGCGGCGTCGATTTCCATAACGTCAATATGTTGTCCTGCGGCAATTGCCCGACAATTTTCGCATTCGCCACACGGTGTTGCGGTCGCCTTGTCGCCGGCCATACAGTTCAATGCCTTGGCCAAGATACGTGCCGTGCTGGTTTTCCCAGTTCCACGAATACCTGTAAAAATATATGCGTGTGCAATTCGTGATGTGTTGATTGCAGTGGTCAGTGTTTTAACCAACACGTCTTGTCCAATCAGTGATTTGAAATCTTGGCTGCGATATTTGCGTGCAAGAACGGTGTAATTATTTTCCATAATGCTGAACTTCCTTTTAGACTCAGCATAGCAAAACAAGACTGAATTTCAACAAATAAAACGCACCGATTGGTGCGTTTGAACAAATTATTTCAGATTTGTAATAAAGTCTGGAAATCCAGGTTCTTCGTCATCTTGTGAATCTGGGTTTTCTGCGCCTTGATCGGCCTGTGTGGCGTTTTCAATTTCTGCGGCTGCGCTTTTATCTTTTGGGTCACGTGTTAAATCTATCTTGCCTTGTTCGGCATTAACCATACGTCCATAGTGTTCTGCAGTCTGCAACAGACGTTCACGTTCGATTTCATCGGCGGTTTGACGTGCCTGATCGATATATTGTTTTCTTTTTTGACGCCATTTATGGCACCGCTGTATCATCTGTCCGACGTTGGATTGGTTTTTTTTATTTTGCATATCTTTTCTTTTTCAACAGGAAATAATCTTAATAACAACTACTATTGTTGTTATGCTTAACGCTGTTAATATTAAAACAACTTAAAACTGATTGCAATAATTTTTTTCTGTTGCTATTCTTGAACAGGTAGGAGGGTAGAACCTTGTATTCAGAACGTGGAAATTTTTTACTTCAAGCCTTGCTGGCCCTGGGGTTGATTTTTGCGTTTATACCGTTTTTAACCCGCAATATTGTTGGGCGTGAAACTGATGCCCGAATGTATTCCGCCACCCGCCAGGTTGATGTTGCGCAAACGGCGGCCCGTATATTTATTCGTGAAAATGCCCGTGACATACCATATGATACAACTATTGTGTCTGGGGATGATTTTTCTGATTTGCTTGAACCATATGGTTTGCCGCTGGGGTTTGTGCCACGCACCGCCCTGGGCCAGGATATATCACTTGTTATTCATAAAACACCAATGTCTGTGTCTGCGTATCTGGAATTGACCGGCGGCGATTTATCTGAATTGGCCCGTTCCGAATTGGCTCGTCGTATTGGTTTTTATGCAAATACAGTTGATGAAAATGTCCGTGTTGGTATTGAATTGACCGACATTTATTCAGACGTCGTTCGTCGCAATGAACCGAATCTTGAAAACAGTGGTTTTTTATCAGACCTGGATATGGGGAAATTTAGTTTGAATGGTGTTGGTAATTTGTTTGCAGTTCGTGGCGAATTTAATTCGGCCCAGTTTGATACTTTGACAATTTCCGGTATTGAATCCGGCAAAAATGCCCGCAATGAAATAAAAAAGATGTCTGCGACCAAGGCAGTGTTCCAAAGCAGGGATGGCGAATCCGCCTTGTCTTTGACACGTGGCACGTTGCGCACGGGTAATGCAAATGTTCGCACGATATCAACGTTTGGTGATACTGGGAATTTTACCGCCGACGATGTTTCGTTGTATGAAATATCTATGACGGCGGGGCATACCGCATTTGCAGGACCGGGCAATTGGCTTGTTCACGGTAATGTTGTGTCTGATCATATAAATTTCAGTGTTGAGCGTCTTGATGTGTCGTCGTTTATAAATGTCACCCGTGGCCAGGACGTATTTATCGACGGCGAAAGTCTGGATTACAGTGCAAAATCAGGGATAGAGGTTGGAACAATCTATACATCAAATATTACTGTTCGTGACCAGACGTCTAATGCGTTAAGTTCGGGGCGTTCGGGTGCGGTAATTCTTGATATACGTCCAGGTGGCACAACATTGTTGCCGGACATATGGCTGGATGGAATAAATAATGATTCATTTTCTATTCTGGAATCGCCGTCATCCGACGATGCTAAAACAACACCGTGTGAAACGATAATAAAAAAATATGATGGCGCATATAACAAACAATCCTTGTCGCAATATTTGATATGCCAGTATGTATATTGGCAGCGTCTGGAAAAACGAATAAATATAAAACAATGTTTAATGGCAGGTGGCAGTGACTGTATCTAGGTCCAAGATTTTTAATAACAATTCATCTGGTGCCAGTATCCTAGAGGTTTTACTGGCGATGGCAATCATTGCGGTTGCCGCCCCGTTTGTCTATAATCAAATTTCACTAACGAATCAGACGATATCAGATATAACAACGGCCCGTCATATAATGTCTGTCCGTGATGATGTATTGAATTTTATTCGTATGAATCAGGACAAGTGGCCTGATGTTGCCCAGATTAAACTTGATGAAACAGAACTTGCTACAATCAGTCCTGATGCCGCCGCTGGTTTTGTTGATAAGTATGCTGTAAATGGTGCGTTTGTGACTGATGTTTATCTGGCGTTTGAATTGTCTAAATCGCAAATAAATGCGAACAAGATTGCCCGTCATATTGGTGGTGATGCGGCGGTTGTTGGCGATGATTCAGTTGCGTATGGTAATACCTGGGCGGTATCTGCGCCTGATTTTATCTCGGGCGATTTAATATATCGTATATCACGTGATGTTTCTGGTGAAGACACATCTAAATATCTGCATCGTGGAACATCCGGCGAAGATGGCTTAAACGTAATGCAACGTGACCTGGATATGGCGCATCATCATATATATAACGTTGCGACAATATTTGCAGATTCTGCCCGAATAAAAAATGCGAACACAACCTTTGTCACAGCAGATGATGTATTTTCAGATACGATTTATTTTTCATCTGGGGCGAACATCGACGGCCAGGATGTGGCCTTTGGTGATTTGCGTGTATCGGGCGATATGTCTGGGTTCCGAAATGTCCGTTCTGCCCGTATAAACGACGGCAATAAATTTACGACATTTGGGCGTGTTATATCGGACCGTGTTTCAATAACAGATAAAATAAACATTGGTAATAATCTGGTTTTGAAATCTGACACATCAAACACAATCAGTGGTTTTACAGGTGTGGCTGTAAATTCTGTGATTGCGCCATTTATATCTGCCGAAGAAATGATATTCTATGAAAATTTTGGATTAACCGTATCTGGGGAATTGTTAATGTCAACCACGTCGCCTATCAAGATAGGCAAATGGGTATTTCCATCGACCAAGCCGCCCCAGTTTTCCAAGTTCACATTATCACGTGCCGAAACACCGTCAATGCCATCACGCAATGCGTTTGGTCCACTAATGCGTTCCGGCTGGCAAGAAACAATATCGGCACCAAATACAATCCAATCGGTTTTGCCGCAATAAAACAATACAGGATCGGGGCTTGAAGAATCGAACAAAAATCTTTGCAAATAAAAATTCAACATCCGGCAGTATGCTGGTTGAGTTATTGTTAAGTGTTGCGCTGGCGGCACTGATAATACCATATGTATTCCGCTATCAACAGGCGGCGGTTATACGGGCCCAGAATATTGCAATTGCCAACCAGATGACCGAAATTCAGGTTGCACTGGAACGTTATATAATTGCGAACCGGCCCGAGTTATTACGAACCGTTGGTCGCAACATAACCCGTGTAAGTTTATCAGACTTGGCTGAATACGGTGTGCCTGAATCTGTTTTATCCCAGGGCGATGAAAAATATCAACTGCGTATTTTAAAGTCTGCGGATTCGACCGGCGCATCAACCTTGCAAGGGGTTGTTGTCCGTGCATCCGAAGATATAACACCACTTCGAACACGTGAAATTGTAAATTTATCAGGTGGCACAATGGGCTTTGTTGACGGCACGCACGCCTATGGGACATTTGGGGCCTGGCACACAGACACGGTTGATATGGGGGTTGACCTGGATAATGCGATTATAGAAACGACGGCTGTAAATCGTGACAGTGCATTATATTTATGGCGTGTTCCGTCAAACAATCCAGACGATGCGAAAATGATGTCTGCGCTAAATCTGGGTGGTCACGACCTGGTTAATGTAAAGTATTTTAATTCGGACTATGCCGAATTTACAGACGGCCTGTCGGTCAAGGAATCTGTATCCACAGATATGATATTTACAAACCGACCTGCAATCAGCAACGGCTTTACTGCTACATCTGCAACTGTTGCGGGTATGTTGTCGTCTGATGCCAAGAATCTAGAAGTGTCGGGCCAGTTAACTCTATTAGATTTAGGAAAAATGTCGTCCCTGACGGCCAAGAATTTATGGGTTTCGAATTTGACGCTGGGCGGCCTGTCGGTCAGTGCCAAAGACGACCTTGCGCTATTAAAAATCAACCAGGCACTTGATATAACGGCGGGCCGAATTGACGCAATGTTTGTTTCTGTTGGATTTACAGGTTCTATGACCCCACGTCTGGTTGTATATGACCGTATCGAAGATTCTGTGAACGCCGACTATTATTGGGATGCGTCATCAAGCCGTGCAAATTTTGTTGACGCATCGTTTGTCGAGTTAAATCGTATGGCGACCCTTGCGATGATAAGCGAAGGCGACAAATCAACAATTTCCGGCCAGATATTTGGTTCTGTATCTGCGAACAAGAACGCCACGGTTGCGGACTATATGAACGCAATACGTGAAATTCAGACCCGTGTATCGGAAAAATATCGGCTGTTGAATTTAGAATAAAATATGGTATAAGTGTGAATATGAAAATAAAATGTGATTTTTGTGAAACAGAATATACACTGGACGAACGTCCAAATTCTGCGGTTAAGTGTGCTGTTTGTGGCAACACTTGGGTTGTATCTGCGCCACCACGTAAAAATTCGTGGCTGATGTTTTTTGCATCTCTTTGTGCATTGCTGTCTGCGCTAATATTTACGGTTGCGGTCATCACCCACCACCAGGCAAAGACGGTCAGTCGTGGTCCATTGGTTGCATCTGTATCTGGGGTTGAAACGATAACTGACGAAGCGGGTGTTCAGCACTTGGTTGTATCTGGTTCTGTGACGAACATCTCGGACGAGATTTATGGGGTTCCCGACCTGATAATTGTGTCCACCGACCAAGACGGTCGTGTGTTGGCTCAGCAGAAGTTTTTACCATCTGCTACATTGTTGGATTCCGGGGCCAGTGTTAATTTTTCGCATATGCTATCGGCGCAACCGGCGGGTGTAAAAAAGATTTCTGCACACTTGTCTGAATTACAACTGCCCCAGGGGGACCAAGAATGAAAAAACTGATTGCTTTAATTTTTTTAACGCTTGCCGTGTCGTCTGGGAATGCGGCGGACGCCCCGTCCCCCAGAATCAGCATCTTTTCTACCAGCACCGACTGGCAGGCTGTGACTGGCCTGACGTTGAATGAATATAATGGAAAATTTATTTCTGATAAAAAATTAGTTGGTCGTGGCCTGGTTTTATATTATCTGGACGGTTTTCCGTGTTATGGATTGGGCTATGGTGTTCGTGTTTGGGTTGGTCCCGATGGCACGACTGATAATGATTTACACATTGCGTGTGTTGCGGCGCCGACTGAAATCAAGTTTGCGTATCGCAACGCCACCCGTGACGCAGACCAGGCAACAACGACTGGCATTTTAACGTGTCCTGTGTCGGATGACGGTCGTGAATTAACGATTGACCTGTCGGATTGTGATGTTGGACCTGATTGGGATGAATATAAATAGGTTTTTATAATGGTTGAAATTCGTGAATTTATTGTATCTGAAAACGACGAGATAACCCGCCTTGATAAATTTTTATCTAGCAAAATGCCTGAATTTTCACGCAGCGAGATTCAGCGATTTCCCGTTCAACGTCTTGATGGCACCTCTGTAAAATTTTCCGAGAAAATCCGTCACGGCGATGGTTTTTCGGTTGAAATACCAACCCCAACAACAGATGTTGCGACCGAAAACATATCATCTGATTTTGACCTAGATATTTTATTCGAAGACGACGACATAATTGTTATAAACAAACCCCGTGGTGTTGTTATGTATCCGTCTGCTGGGAACAAGACAGGCACCTTGGTTCAAAACATCTTGGCGCACACGCATTTATCGGCACTGGGCGGTGTGACCCGTCCTGGGGTTGTTCATCGTCTGGACAAAGACACCAGCGGTGTAATGGTTTTTGCGAAATCAGACGCTGCGTTTCGTGCGCTGGTAAAAACATTTTCAGAACACGATTTGACCCGAAAATACATTGCCTTTACCTGGGGATTACCTAATTGGGAGGTTGCCGACATCACCGGCAACATTGCCCGTTCATCACGCAACCGTCAGAAAATGGCAATGGTAAAAACAGGTGGCAAACCATCCCATACCGAGGTTGCGGTTATAAACGCCTGGCCCCGTGCCAAGGTGTCCCAGATGCGTTGCACATTGTTCACTGGTCGCACGCACCAGATACGCCTGCATTTATCGGCGCACGGATTCCCAGTATTGTGTGACCCGCTTTATGGTCGTGGTGCGACCCGTCTGGGGACGGTTCGTGATACGGATTTACTAGAATTTTTGCGTGAACACAACGGCCAGATGCTTCACGCCGAAGTTCTGGAATTTGCGCATCCGATAACTGGCGAACAAATGCGTTTCAAGACCCGCCTGCCCGACGATATGCAAGAACTGAAATGTATCCTTGAATCCATTTAAGTCTATTCGTCCTGCCCAGGGAGGTATTCCCCTTCGCTGGCGAAGGGGTGGATGCGAAGCAGACGGGGTAGTGGAAATTTATTCAAAAAAAATCATATCTCTTTGCTCTTTACGCCTTGGAAAAATTATGTTATAATAAGATAAAAAATATGGAGTAAGGGGATGTCATTTCTCAAAAACACGGTAAGTTTATTGGCGTTATTCAGCGTAATACCTGCGGCGTATGCGGTCACGGCACGTCCCAGTGTGATAAATTCATCGACGGCCCGTCGTATGCCGACGATGACTGCGTTCATTACTGGCGCAACTGGTTCGACGACCACAACGGGCGGTTCATCGACGACGACGTCAACGTTGTTGGCAAATGCTGAATGTATCGACGCATATACCCAGTGTATCAAGGGTGGCGACGCCTGTGGTTCTGGTCTCGAAGAATGCACGACCAAGGTTTTATTCCACGGCAAAATGCCCCAGTGTTTATCCACCTTGGCCCAGTGTTCATCGTCGGGTGTGAACAGTCTGTTTGGTACATCGAATATTTCGGCCCTGAATACGGTTGCGACAAAAAACACCTATGGCGAAATAACTGAATACACATACCCAACTGATGGCAGTGTTTTGGGACAAATGATATCTGCGGCGGCGATTGAAAATAAATATGACACATCGGCTTGTGTTCGTCGTTATTCGTCTTGTCTGCGCAAAGACAGTGTTTGTGGCAATGACTTTGAATTATGCACCACTAATAGCGAGTTCAAGAAACAACGTGTATTTTGTGATTCGACCCTGGCCCGTTGCCAAGGGGATGGTTTGCTCGAATTATTTGGCACGGCATCTATGACGGCGACGCCATCTGCGTCCAGTCGTATTGGCGAAATGATTGCCGAAGGTGCGGCCCTGGCGGCTGTTAATGCGGTGTCTACCTGTTACAAGGTTGTTGACCAGTGTATATTAAATGCCTGCACGGCAAATCCATACAAGTGCTATGAAAATTCGACGGCTGAAACGGTTGAATTGGTTGATGCGATTAACAATGGGGCCGATGTTGCAACAAACGTTGACGTGACCCAGGTTATCAGCAAGTCGGACGTTTCGGCATACATCAAAAATTCTTGCCAGGACACAATTGGTTCAAATAAATATTGTTATGCAACATTTATTGGCGACGGCCAAATGCCGACATCATCCCAATTGCGTGACGAAGATAACCAGGAAGAAATATATGACCTGGCATATGGCGCCCGTTATAATTCCGGGATGAAGGCAAAAATTACCGACCTGGTCAATAAATTTGACACCCGTGCCAAAGAAAAATGTATTGAAACGATTAAATCGTGTGCAATGCGTGTATGTGGTGGCGGTTCTGGTGCGGCCTGCTATGCCCAGGTTTTTGGCGATACCGATAAATCTATCAACAACGAATACAGCCGTAATGAAATCAAAACCGGATGCCAGGCGATTGTTAACACCGATGCAAATTGTAAATATGCGGCCCAGAATCCAAATGAAACCGGCACATATAATTATTCATTTATCCAGGCGGATGCATTTGACACGTTGTTCCCTGAATACGATATCACAACAAATGCCGATCCAATTGGTGTAATTGCGTCGTTAAATTCTGCATTGGCGAATAATTACAGTGATGCGGCCCTGGCGCAAATGAAAAAACAGTGCCAGTCTGTTGCGACATCTTGTGTTCGTGCGAATTGTGGTTCGGATTTTGTAAATTGCTATCGCAACCGCACAGACATTTATTCGTCATTAACAAACAGTGATGACGACGAATTTGATAAATCTATGAACAAGGTTGGTGGGGTTCTGGATTACACAATTGTATTGGGATTGTGTATCGACACGGTTAAAAATGCCGATGTATGCTCTGAACACCTGGCGATAGAGGCAAACAAATACAAAATCGACAACAGCCGCAACACCGGTTGGGGTACAACGGGTTCGGTCCGTTCTGAATGGATTGACGCAGGTGCAACATCAAAAATGACCGGCACCACCCAAGAAGTCCAGGCCACCGACGAAAACGGCAATAAATTATGTTCTGATAAATGTGGCAACCAGGGTATATGCTACACGGCCAGCACGGACGCATCGTGTGGCACATTTGAAACACCAGTTATGATGTCGTTCACGACCTATGTTGAAACCCAGGCGGCGAACACCCTGTTCAAAGACCTGATTTATGATTTAGAGATAGAGGCCCAGGCTAAATATAACGCCAAAATAACCAAACAGCAAAATATGTGTATGTCATACAACAATGGTGGCATTATTGGCAAAAACGATATGGGTTCAACGTTCTTGTGGGCAAAACTGCGTGGCGGTCGTGTTCCTGCAAATTATTCAGTTGCGGGTCTGAAACCAAACCAATTCGTGGCCAGTAATGATTTGTATGGTTCATTCTGTCGTGTTCGTGTGACATTACAGTCTGACGACCGTGAAATAAACCAGGCCCTGCTTGACGGTGCGGATTGGTCAACAGCATACTTTGCGGCGGGCGACACATTTACGTGTGGTTCTTGGATACCAACATCAGAACTAGAAACCCTTGCAAACAAAGTCGCCAAGGAAGCCCGTGCCGAACGCAAGGAAAGATATGGTGATATGCAGGATTGGATAACGGTCCTGGGGACGGTTGGTGGTGGTGTTGGTGGCTCATATCTGGGTGCCGGCATCCAGAGCGGCGACGTATTTAGCGGTCTGACTGGCAAAATCAAAAAAGACAGCAAAAAGTCGAACAACAGTCAAAAGGCAAAACAAGAGGCCGCAAAACAATGCGTGACATCCGCCAACCTGGCGTTGGATTCTCTGTCAAGGAAAGACACGGTCAGTGCAGAATTAGCACTGAATAATGCAGCAAATCAGGCAATCAGTGCCGGTGTTGACGGAACAACCATCGCCAACGCCAGAAATGCAATTTCAACAACGCCTGTAATATCAAATTCCAGCACACAGGTATCAGGTGGGAAAGTGTCATATAGTGTAAACAAAGATTCCAGTGCAGGATACAGGCTGATGGGCCCCTGCGAAAATACCAAGACTCTTGGTGAGTTTTGTAAGAATCTGGGACGGGCATAACGAGCAGCCTTGTATTCAGGTAAATGGACGAGGATTCTGAATATAGAAAAACAATGTAGTTATGCCTAT